>JBKEAS010000118.1:0-3690 GCA_047972635.1 Anaerotignum sp. | reverse complement strand
CCTTAAAATTACTTCAATGTAATTTTAGCGCCAACTTCTTCCAATTTAGCTTTGATAGCTTCAGCATCTTCTTTGGAAGCTTGTTCTTTAAGAACTTTAGGAGCACCGTCTACAGCTTCCTTAGCTTCTTTCAAGCCAAGACCTGTTACTTCACGAACCACTTTGATAACTTTGATTTTTTCAGCACCAACTTCTGTCAATTCAACGTCAAATTCTGTTTTTTCCTCAGCTGCTGCACCAGGAGCACCGCCTGCTACTACTGCTACGCCCGCTGCTGCGGATACGCCAAATTCTTCTTCTGCTGCCTTTACCAAGTCGTTCAATTCCAATACTGTAAGTTCTTTTACAGCTGCAATGATTTCTTCAATTGTCAATTTTGCCATTTTAAAGCACCTCCGATTAAGTTTTATATGTTTTTAATTTCAAATCACCCAAACAGGTAATTTCTTTTCGCAAAAATTATTCTGCTGCGGCTTCTTTCTTCGCAACCTGATCGATAACACGTGCGAAAGAAGACATCGGGCTCTTGAAGCTGCCCAACAATTTGGAAAGCAATACTTCTCTGGAAGGAATGTCAGCAACAAGCTTCATGCCTGCAGCGTCGTATACAACACCTTCAATTACACCAGCTTTAAATTCTAAGATTTTTACATCTTTTGCAACTTTGTTTAAAATAGCCGCTGCTGTTGTAGGGTCCTCGTAGCTGAATGCAAATGCACTAGGTCCAGACAAGTACTGATCCAATCCTTCGAACTGTGTACCTTGAATTGCAAAGTGTACCATTGTGTTTTTGTAAACTTTATAGTCAACGCCTGCATCTCTGAGCTGTTTTCTAAGAACAGTATCCTGTTCAACTGTCAAACCTCTAGAGTCTACCATTACTACGGAAGCCGACTTTTCCATCTTTTCTTTGATTTCGTTTACGATAACCTGCTTCTGTTCGATTTTTGCCATATTTACACCTCCTTAAATCCTTTTATTGATAAGCAAAGATTTTGAAACTGCGTTTCAAAACCCAACCAATCCTTAATTTATCCGGCTGACTTATCTGACAGTCTTCTTTCCGGTCTGCTCTTGCTTCGCAATCGCATAAAAGAAAGCCTCTTTGCACATAGACAAAGAGGCTCGTAATTCAACTTAAGCAATCTCCTCGGCAGGATTTATGCAACTCAATGCACCTGCTGTCTACGGCACTATTTGGTTTTTCTTTTCAACTTGTTTATTATACAAGATAAATACTACTCCGTCAAGAACTTTCTTTGAGATTACTCGGTAATTTTTGCGTGGTTAACCTTAACGCCAGGGCCCATTGTTGTTGTCAAAACAACGCTTTTCAAATACTGACCCTTTGCAGCTGTTGGTTTCGCTTTTATGATAGCACTCATCAAAGTCTGGAAGTTTTCTTCCAATTTCTCGGAACCAAAAGATACCTTACCTACAGGAACATGAATAATATTTGTCTTGTCCAAACGGTATTCAATCTTACCTGCTTTGATGTCATTGATAGCCTTTGTAACGTCCATAGTTACAGTGCCAGCTTTAGGGTTAGGCATTAAACCTTTAGGACCTAAAACACGACCCAAACGACCAACAACGCCCATCATATCAGGTGTTGCAACAGCAACATCGAAACCGAACCAGTTTTCATTCTGGATTTTAGGGATCAAATCTTCTGCTCCTACGAAATCAGCACCGGCTGCTAAAGCTTCTTCTGCTTTATCACCCTTTGCAAATACCAATACGCGAACTGTTTTACCTGTACCGTGTGGAAGAACAACGGCACCACGAACCTGCTGATCAGCATGTCTGCTGTCAACACCCAAACGAATATGTGCTTCTACCGTTGCATCGAATTTTGTCACAGATGTTTTCTGCATCAAATCAATTGCTTCATTTGTATCGTAAAGCATAGCCTTATCAACGAGCTTTACAACTTCGTTATATTTTTTTCCTCTTTTCACTTTCGTGACCTCCTTATGTGGTAATATCGGGAGAATTCCCTCCCACGTCTGCCGTCAAATTAGTCGGCTATTAGTCTTCAACAACGATACCCATGCTTCTTGCTGTACCGCAAATCATGCTATAAGCAGTTTCGATATTAGCTGCATTCAAATCGGGCATTTTCAACTCTGCAATTTCCATAACTTTTGCTTTGGAAAGTTTAGATACTTTTGTTTTGTTAGGCACACCAGAACCAGATTCAATTCCGCAAGCTTTCTTCAAAAGAACTGCTGCAGGTGGTGTTTTTGTGATAAATGAAAAGCTTCTATCCGCATATACAGTAATAACAACAGGAATAATCAAACCTGCCTGAGAAGCTGTTTTTTCATTAAATTCTTTACAAAAGCCCATGATGTTTACACCATGCTGACCCAATGCAGGACCAACTGGAGGAGCGGGTGTTGCCTTCGCTGCTGGAATTTGTAATTTAATATAACCTGTTACCTTCTTTGCCATAATTGGCACCTCCTATAAATGTGGTAATTAGCGGGGATTTTCCCTCCCACTAGGCGGCTTACCGCCTTATGAATCGTTGACTTTAAATCTTGTCGATCTGAACGAAATCAAGCTCAACCGGGGTCTCTCTACCGAAGATGGAAAGACTAACCACAACGATTTTCTTATTGGTATTGATCTCTTTGATCTGTCCAACTGAATCCGCAAAAGGCCCGGAAATAACACGAACGCTATCGCCCAATGCCACATCCAAATTTTCCACCTCGCCGCCAATACCCATAGCACGCACTTCCATATCGGTTAGTGGTACAGGTTTGGAGCCAGGACCCACAAAACTTGTAACGCCTCTTGTGTTTCTGACAATGTACCAAGTTTCATCGTTCATGATCATTTTGATCAGCACATAGCCCGGAAAGACCTTACGCTGAACCGTTTTTTTCTGTCCATCTTTGATTTCAACAACATCTTGCAAAGGCACGCTAATTTCAAGAATAGAATCTTGCATTCCTCTGTTTTCAACCGTTTTTTCAATGTTGGCTTTCACCTTGTTTTCATACCCAGAATAGGTATGCACAACATACCATCTAATTTCGGCAGATGCTTTGATTTCTTCTGGCTTGTTGATTTCTTCAGACATAATACCATCCTTTTTCTACTCGACTTTATGTTAGCCTAAAAGTCCGATAATCGCACTGTATCCAGCCGAGAATACTGAGTCCATACCGAAAATGATGCCACCGACAATCAGGGAAGTTACAATAACGGTAAATGTTTTCTTCCCAATTTCAGGACGAGAGGGCCAAATAATTTTTTTAAATTCAGCCTTGTATTCTACAAAACCATCTCTGTCGCTGTGTTTCTTTTCTTTCTTTGCCTTGCCTTGATTCGTTTGGTTGGTGTTTTTGTTTTCTTCCATAGGTTCACTTCCTTTTTCGGAATCTTCCCAAAAATTACTTTGTTTCTTTGTGTAATGTGTGGGATTTACAGAATTTACAATACTTTTTGATTTCCATTCTGTCAGGCATAACTTTTTTGTCCTTGGTAGTGCTGTAATTTCTTTGTTTGCACTCTGTGCAGGCTAAGGTAATCCTTGTTCTCAAGATTTCCACCTCCGTAATGATGATTTTTTGTACATAAAAAAAAGACCTGTGTCTTCACAACTAGAATAACACAAGTCTTTTTTGTTGTCAACAATAAATCCTATTAAACGCCTATTTTTCAACGATTAAAAAA
>JBKEAS010000092.1:0-12136 GCA_047972635.1 Anaerotignum sp. | reverse complement strand
CATTCCTTAGCAAAATGGAAGCGTATGGCTTTGTATCGGTATGACTTCCACTCTGGAAAAGGACTTTATACGAATATGAATGCAATTCGTAGGGATGAAATTTTAGATAACCTTCACTCTGTTTATGTTGACCAGTGGGATTGGGAAAAGGTAATCACACCCGAACAAAGAACACTGAATGAACTGATGTCTACCGTTCAAGGTATCGTCGCATCTATCTGCAATACATTGGAAGCTCTAAAGAAAAAGTACCCACATATCACCACTAAAATTTCTAGAGAGATAACCTTTATCACTTCTCAAGAATTGGAAAATAGATATCCTACCCTAACACCAAAAGAAAGAGAAAATGCGATTGTAAAAGAACATAAAACCGTATTTATTATGCAAATTGGTGACAAATTAGACTCCGGAAAGCCTCACGACGGACGCGCTCCCGATTATGATGATTGGGCACTCAATGGCGACCTATTATTTTATAACGCTATTTTGGATAACGCACTAGAGATTTCTTCAATGGGTATCCGCGTAGATGCAACAAGCCTTGATCAACAGTTGCGCAAAGCTGGCTGTGATGATCGCCGTAGCCTTACCTACCACAAGATGCTTCTAGATGGCATCTTGCCTTGTACCATTGGTGGTGGCATTGGTCAGTCTCGCTTATGTATGCTTCTTTTAGGCAAAGCGCATATCGGCGAAGTTCAGTCCTCTATTTGGGATCAAGAAACCATTGATACTTGCACAGCAGCTAATGTTACGTTACTATAATCATATGCTTAACAAATAAAAAACAAAAGCGATAACCTACTAAATAGGCATATCGCTTTTATTTTTTATAATCAGGTCCATTCACACATAAAACCTGTAAATGTAG
Source organism: Anaerotignum sp. (assembly GCA_047972635.1). Lineage (GTDB taxonomy): Bacteria > Bacillota > Clostridia > Lachnospirales > Anaerotignaceae > Chakrabartyella. Next base: position 11,262 of record JBKEAS010000092.1, on the reverse strand, counting down.
CCTTCATTCTTCACATATGTACGAACCCTACAAAACAGTTGAATTCATCCAGTTTTTTACCACTTTAATATTCTTTTCTATCTTGATTTTCCATCAATTCAGCTAACTTCATATATGTAGCCGCCATTTTTAATTGGCAAAGTTCGCCATAACTCATCCCTAACCGTAAGCATATAAAGCTACTCTTATCGCCCTCCATCCTTAACGCATTTTCAAACCAAAAAATAGCCTGCTTCCATGCTCGCCTTTTATAGAAATATTCCCCTAATTTTATACAGACTTGTAATGATGGCGGCTCATCACCAACGCAAGCAAGTAATAGCTGCAATCCCTCATCGTCAATGCTTTGTCCAGATAACTGCTTAAAAAATTGCCGACTACGAAAAGCGCGGTTTTCCTTTTTTTCATCATTTTCGTCTAACAAAATAACCCCATTTGTCAAAGGTCTAATCAAGGTCAAGCATTGGGCTAGTTCTTCGTCATTTTCTAAGGTCAAATATAATCCTATAGAACCCATCATCTACCACCCCCTTCGTAAAAGTATATGCAAAGACACGTTTTCACGTTCTAAAAATATGAAGAAAAACTGTTTCTATTCAAATCCCCTTAGATATCTTCACATAATCTATTGCATTAAAAAAAGGACCAAACTCTGTAACATACAGAATTTAATCCTTTTATCATTTAGCACTTATTTTCAATTTGGAATACATGAAAAGTGCTATTTTTAACAATATATCTTATTTATGTCCTGCAGCTTTGTAAGCTTCAACGCCCTTAGCTAACAATTCAATACCTCTTGCCATGTCATCTGCATTCAAGATATAAGCAATACGAAGTTCGTTTTTACCCAAACCTTCTGTTGCATAAAAGCCTTCAGCAGGAGCGTACATAACTGTTTCGTTGTTATCTCTAAATTCTTTCAACAAGAACACTAACAAGTCTTCTGTGTTTTCAACAGGCATTTTACAAGTGATGTAGAATGCACCACCAGGTTTTTCACAAATAACACCAGGGATTTTCTTAAGTGCTTCATAAGAAACATCTCTTCTCTTCTCATATTCAGCTCTAACTTCGCCAAAGAAAGAAGGATCCAATTTGTAAAGTGCTGTAGCACCAACCATTTCCAATGTAGGGCAGCAAAGTCTACCCATAGCAATCTTCATTACATTTGCCATAAGGTCCGCATTTTTGGAAATGATACAACCAATACGAGCACCACAAGCGGAAAATCTCTTAGATACAGAGTCAATAATAACAACTCTATCAGCAACGTCTTCGTACTGACCAAAAGATGTCATTTCTCTACCATCATAAGCAAATTCTCTATAAACTTCATCTGCTAAAATCCAAAGATCATGTTTTTTAGCAAAATCACAAATAATTCTCATTTCATCTCTAGAAAGGATGCAACCTGTAGGGTTACCAGGGTTAACAATAGAAATCATTTTTGTTTTTGATGTAACTGCTGCTTCCAATCTTTCCATAACCGCATATTTGTAACCTTCTTCAGCGTATGTTGTAACTGGTTTAATTACACCATCAGCAGCCTGAATGAAAGTTAAATAGTTTGTATAGTAAGGTTCAGGAACAATGATTTCATCGCCAGAGTTAATCAAAGCTAAGAATACCAAAGTTAATGCTTCGGAACCACCACTGGTAATTAAGATATCTTCTCTTTTTAAATCCATTTTAAAAGTTTTAAAATAATTAACCATAGCGTCCTGCAATTCAGGAAGACCTGGGGATTCTGCATAAGCAAGAACCTTCTGATCAAAACCTTTAACCGCTTCCATAAATACAGAAGGTGTTACGATATCAGGCTGACCAATATTTAGGTGATAAATTTTAGTTCCCTGTGCCTTAGCTTCTGCAGCCATAGGATTAAATTTTCTGATAGGGGAATTCTGCATCGCTTGTACTCTGTCAGACAATTTCATAGTTGTTCACTTCTCCTTCATCTTTTTGATCGTTAAATTATACACGAATAAATGGTGACAAGTCTTACTATTATTGTATTGAAATATAATCACAGTTCCGAATATATTTCATTACTCACACAATAACAATCTATGCCCATTTAATTGCATCTATAGTATACCACTTTTAAGAATAAAAACAATAGCTTTGGTCATGTTTTCCATAGTTCTACATATTTTTGGTTGTTTTTTTAAACAATTCCATGTTAATTCAAATCAATTTTTTTTAAAATTACAGTAAACATGCTTTTTTTATCACAATCTTTCATTTTTATGAACAAATCAACTCAAAAATAACGCATCTCTAGTCTTTTTTACCAATTTTTAAATAAAATTCTTCAAAATAAAATCAACAATTTTTTGAAATATAGGCTCTATTCACTCCTGCCTATATTTTCCCAAATCAAAAATACCCTCCATGCAAATCTTACATGGAGGGTATTGTTATGAAACAATTTCTTTATAATTTTGCTCTTGAAGTTTTTTCTTTTCTTCAATCGATTTCTTCAAAACCATATCTTTGACTTTCATAATACGAGTCGTCCCTGCACGTTCATTTTCTTCTAGCTTCATCGTAATATACTTAATCGTTTCCAAATAATTTGGAATCATAACATTTTCCAAAGCATTTACACGACGACGTGTACGTTCTATCTCCTGCGCTAAAAGCTGTGCCGTTTTTTCACTTTCCGCCAGACGCAACAATGGCTCCATTACGTTTGAAAATGAAAGCATTGCACTGTCTAATTCTCCTGAAGTAAAAGCAAGACCATAAGGATAAATATCTCCGCCACTTTCTTCTGCCTGAAAATCAAAAACAGGTACATTTACACTCATAATATTTTTTTTTGAAACTTTTACCGCAACAGCTTGCTGAGGAATCATTAATGATTCGCCCAAAAGTCTTTCGCTTAAAATCGCTCTAGCAATAATGAAATCTTTGTGAGCATTCTCCAACGCTGACTCCGCCTCTTCACGCAAGCGTTTGTTTTCCCGCACGATGTTCAAGAACTGCTTCATCAGCTCATCCAGCTTATCTTTCAATAACTTATGACCTCTTGTTGCTGTCTTAAGTTGTTGTTTTAGTCTGGTCATTTCCATACGGGTAGGGTTGACATTCAGTCTAGCCACGATAAATCACTCCCCGTCTGCTAAATATTTTTCCAAATATTCATCTCGAATACGCTTCAATTCGCTCTTTGGCAACATACGAAGCAAATTCCATCCTGTTTCTAAAGTTTGTTCAATGGTTCTATCGGTTCTAAATCCTTGAGAAACATAACCTTTTTCAAATTCATCCGCAAATTTTGCATAAATCAAATCTATATCTGATAAAGCTGATTCACCCAAAATCGCCATCAATTCTTTTGCATCCTTACCACGAGAGTATGCCGCAAACAACTGGTTCATTGTATCGGCATGATCTTCTCTTGTTTTGCCTTTACCAATGCCCTTATCCTTCAAACGAGAAAGGGATGGCAAAACATTGATTGGTGGCTGAATGCCTTTTTTGTAAAGATCACGGCTCAAAATAATCTGACCTTCTGTAATGTAACCTGTCAAGTCAGGGATAGGATGTGTCTTGTCATCTTCTGGCATGGTCAATATAGGGATCATTGTAATAGAGCCCTCTTTGCCTTTCATACGACCAGCACGTTCATACATGGTTGCAAGGTCAGTATATAAATACCCAGGGTAACCACGACGTCCAGGCACTTCTTTCTTCGCCGCAGAAACTTCACGCAATGCCTCCGCATAGTTTGTGATATCAGTTAAGATAACCAAAACGTGCATGCCTTGTTCAAACGCCAAATATTCCGCTGCCGTCAATGCCATACGAGGTGTGCAAACACGTTCTACAGCAGGGTCATTTGCAAGGTTTACAAATACAACAGAACGGTCAATCGCACCCGTTGCTTTAAAGTCATTAATAAAGTACTCAGCATCCTCAAAAGTAATACCAATTGCTGCAAAAACAACGGCGAACTTAGAGTCTGTACCACGTACCTTTGCCTGACGTGCAATTTGTACTGCTAAGTTTGCATGAGGCAAACCAGAACCAGAGAAAATAGGTAATTTCTGCCCACGAACCAACGTATTCAATCCATCAATTGCCGAAACACCTGTCTGGATAAATTCTGCTGGATATTCACGTGCAGCAGGATTTATCGGTGCGCCATTGATATCCAACCTTTTTTCAGGGATGATTTGAGGCCCACCATCAATCGGTTTACCCATACCACTAAATACACGGCCTAAGATATCAGGTGAAACACCAAAGTCTAAGCTTTTTCCCAAAAAACGAACTTTACTTTCCGCAAGGTTGATGCCGGTTGCACTTTCAAACAGCTGTACCAAAGCAGTATCTCCATTTACTTCCAAAACCTTACATCTTCTTACTTCGCCGCTTGATAACTCAATTTCACCCAATTCGTCGTACTTTACGCCTTCAACACCAGTTACAACCATAAGGGGTCCAGCAACTTCTTGAATTGATTTATATTCTTTTATCATAATTCATCTGCCCCCTTGCTAAGTAATTCTGCCATTTCCGCTTTAATATCTTGTTCAATTCCGTCATAACTCTTGTCCACATTTACTTCTTCAATATACTTTGCACGACCAATACGTTCAATTACATTCAATTTTGTAATTTTCTGAATTGGAACCTCTGCCTTAATGGCAACCTGTGCTTCTTGGTAGAAAGTTAAAATCAACTTCAACATTCTATACTGTTTGTGCAAAGATGTATACGTATCCACATCGTGGAACGAATTTTGATGAAGGAAATCTTCACGGATAGAACGAGCTGTTTCAAGAATTAGTCTGTCGCTGTGAGATAATGAATCAACACCAACCAACTGCACAATTTCTTGTAATTCTGATTCTGTTTGAAGCAAACGCATTGCCTCAATCCGTTGCTCAGAAAAATCCGAATGTACGTTGTGGTCTGCCCATTCATCCACTTTTTCTTGATACAAAGAGTAACTACTCAACCAGTTAATCGCAGGAAAATGACGTTTGTATGCTAATGATGCATCAAGTCCCCAGAATACTTTTACAATACGCAATGTCGCCTGTGAAACAGGTTCGGAGGTATCACCACCAGGAGGTGAAACAGCACCAATGGCTGTTAATGTTCCATATCTTCCTTCGCTACCTAAACTGACAATACGACCTGCTCTTTCATAAAACTGTGCCAAACGGGAACCCAAGTATGCAGGGTAGCCTTCTTCACCAGGCATTTCCTCCAAACGACCGCTCATTTCACGAAGTGCCTCTGCCCAACGAGAAGTAGAATCAGCCATAAGAGCAACACTATAACCCATATCACGGAAATACTCCGCAATTGTAATTCCTGTATAAATAGATGCCTCACGTGCCGCAACGGGCATATCGGATGTGTTTGCAATCAAAACAGTTCTTTGCATCAAAGACTCACCTGTACGAGGATCGTTTAGTTCTGGAAACTCATTCAAAACGTCAGTCATTTCGTTACCACGTTCTCCACAACCGATGTAAACAACGATGTCTGCATCTGCCCATTTTGCCAACTGATGTTGTGTTACTGTTTTGCCACTACCAAAAGGCCCAGGAATGGCAGCAACACCACCCTTTGTAATCGGGAAAAATGTATCAATAACACGCTGTCCTGTTACCAATAAAGAATTGGGTGATTCTTTCGTTTTGTACGGTCTTTCACGACGTACAGGCCATTTTTGTAGCATTGTTACTGCCACATCTTTGCCCTTTTCGTCTGTGATAATACAAACTGTTTCTTCAATTGTAAAGTCGCCAATATAAATTTCTTTAATCGTACCCTTTAGTCCAAAAGGCACCATGATTTTACAAACAACAACCGCCGTTTCTTGCACAATACCAATAACATCTCCGGCTTCTACTGTATCGCCATTTGTTTTTTGTGGTTCAAATTTCCATTTTTTTTCACGATCTAAGGCTGTTACTTCTACACCCTTTTGGATATTTGTGCCACTTGCTGCATAAAGCTTTTCCAGAGGGCGTTGAATGCCATCATAGATCGTTGAAATCAATCCAGGACCCAATTCAACGCTCATTGGCATCCCTGTAGATACAACCACTTCACCCGGTCCGAGCCCTGATGTTTCTTCATAAACCTGAATAGATGCCTTATCACCATGCATCTCGATAATTTCACCAATAAGATGTTTATCCGATACACTCACCACGTCAAACATATTGGCATCTCTCATGCCTTCTGCTACTACCAAAGGCCCTGACACCTTTACCACCGTGCCTGTCTTCATATGCTCATTCACCTACAATCATATTTATTCACTAAACAATATATCTGCACCAATCGCACGTTTTGCCGATTCTCTTACTTCATTCATACCAAGCCCCATACTTCCATCCACACCAGGAATTACAATGATGGCTGGCAATTCAAAATCCTTATATTTCGCGATACTTTCCTTCGCCATCAAACTAGCCTTTTCAGTAATATATATAATTGCATAATCTATTTCGGCTAATCTATGAATTGTTTTTTTCACTTCGTCAGCATTATATGCCGGAAAAATATCAATTCCAAGCGTGAGGAAACCCATGATACTGTCCTTATCGCCAATGACACCTACTTTAGACATATGTTTCTCTCACCCTTTCTTTTATAATGTCTGCATCAATGTTATGCATTTTGCAAGTCATAATGATACGAATACATTTTACCTCGGTTTCTTTCGCCAATATAAACGCAATAACAGGTTCAGAAGTCAAAGTTTTGTACTTCGCATCTTTGACATACTCCATAAGATAATCATCACAAGCCTTTTCAAAAGCAGTAAATCCTAAGTCCATATATTCCTCGCAAAGAGCTCCATATGGTGTTTCCTTTAAGATTGCCACCACAGAGTCACTACGGAACGCTTTTTCAGCAAGATCAATTCTTATGCTACCTCCGGGTACAAAGCTTTCTTCTAAAATTTCATATCCTCTTCCCATTTTTTTCACCCGAATGAGTGTTTTCAAATTTGTGATATCAGCTAACATTTGAACATAACCAGAAACATAGGCATTGCCCAATTGCTTTGCCGCCTTATCCATAGTAGAAAAACAAGCCTTATCCAAGATCGTATCAATATATCTTCCGTTATGCGTCTTTGCATACAAACTAACGGCTTCTTCCACAGCTCCACCATCAATATTAGGCAATTCCACATAGTTTCTTTCTCGCAAGTTCTTGCGTAAGGTTTCTGTAGGAATGGTTCCGCCTTTTATCAAAAAGTTCTTGCCGCTTACTGTAGAAACTTCTTCTTTTAACAAAACCTTTATATTGTGATAATCATTTTTGTATAGGAAAATATCAATGAAAGTTTCCTGAGGAATTAATCCTGCCACTGCTTGATATGTTTCCTCCATATGATTTTCAATCATTTTTTCAAACTCATAAATGTCTTTAATTTGAGTTTTTCCATAAGCACTATCAGATAAAATTCGCAAAGCCTCTTCTGCTGTTTTGGCATCTGCCATCTGCATTAGCTTTTGTTTTGTCATCAAGGAGTTTTCCATAGAACGAACACTGGCTACTGCGAAAGGGTAGATCTTATTTTTAGCCATAAAGAACCCCCCTCTTAAAACAAAATTTTTGCAGCGATTTGTCTAATATCTTCTTGATCCACCATGATAATAGATTCAAATGAATAATTATATTCGATATCTCCATTTTTCACAATAAACCCACCATCAATTTCACGGCATGCCTCTGAAAGAGTAAAGCCATTTTCAAAAACAACCGACGCCAAGCGTTCTTTGTCATTTTCAGAAACAATAATTTCCGTACCATATTCTTTATTTAACTTGGAAAGCATGGCACTCACCGTCTGTGCATATTGCGTATCTGGCAAGGTTTCAAGACGTTTTTTCGCCTTAGCAATAACCTCATCCAGTATGCCTTGCTTTTCTTGCAAAACCGCTATTTTGCCTTGTAGTTCAGCACCAGAAATTGCCTTCATCCTTACTTTTTCTGATTCCAAGTCGGCTTTTTTCTTTAAAATATCACGTTCACGACTTGCCTTATCTTCAGCTGCCTTTAAAATTGCATCTACATCCAACTTGGCATTGTCTTTGATTTGTTGTGCTTCGGCCTCTGCCTTCTCTATGATTTTATCGATTATAATTTTACCGTCATTCATAGGAGTGCCCCTCCTTTTCTTTCAAGTTCATTATACCTGGATGCTGTTGAGCATCAGGAAGGAAACAAGCAGAGCCAAAACCGCATATGTTTCTACCATCGCTGCGAAAAGCATACCTTTTGCCAATTCACTAGGTTTTTTACCAACCAACATAATACCTGCTGCTGCTGCCTTACCCTGAGCAATACCAGAAAAGATACCAACAAAACCAATAGGCAACGCTGCTGCAAAAATCCCTGCACCTTGAATCATAGTCAATTCAACCATGCCATCTCCACCCAAAAGTCCTACTTTAACCATTACCAAAAAGGCAATCAACAAACCGTAGATCCCCTGTGTACCAGGCAACGCCTGTAGCAACAAAACCTGACCAAATTTATTTGGGTCTTCAGAAACAACGCCCGCTGCCGCTTCACCGGCAACACCAACGCCAATCGCACTTCCTATGCCCGCAAGTGCAGCAACCGCCGCACCAGATAATGCTAAAAATTCACCACTAAATAAACTTTCACCCATTGTTTTTCTCCTCCTTAAGTATCTTAACATATTTCGATTTTCTTTCAAAAGGCATAAACACTCTACCGCCACCTGTGTAGAATTTCCCAAAAAACTCTACATACTGCAATCTACAAGAGTGAACAAATGCACCCAAAGCGTTGATTGCGATATTGAATATCGTGCCAAATACAAATGCAATAAGTAGAACCAATGCACCTTTTATTCCACCACCTGCAAGAGAGCCCAAGGTATTAATTACCTTAGCAACAACGCCTGTTGCTAAGCCTAAGGCAAGAAGTCTGGAATAGGAAAGAACATCTGATAGATAACTAGTAATGCCATAAAGACTACCAAGTCCACCTGTGATCTTACCCAAAGCACCTTTTTTCTTTCTGCCACCTGTCAACAAAATACCCACCGCACCTACAACAGACATTCCTTGACCTATTGTAACGAGTGTAGGACCTACGTTGCCACCAATGCCAAATAGAACCAAACCAATCAATAATACGTACCAAAGCCCGATATCAAACAAAGCATCCAACGGTTTGCCATCTCTGATATACATATAGCCTTGAATACCCATTCCCACAAATAGATGCACACCACCCAAAATAAGTGAGAAAATTAATAATTTCATAGGTTCTGTTAAAGGATCAAACCAGATTGGTTTGATTACAAAGTCAACATCAAACAGCGTTTTTGCTGCCACCGTAAAGAAATCTCCAAACCATCCACCAAACATCGCTCCCCAGAAAAATGTGGATATACCACAGTAAAAGAACATTTTTATCATTCGGTGCGTCATTCCTTCTAGCTTATATTTCTTTAAAATGATCCAACAAGCAACAGCCATAATAATCCCATAAGCCGCATCACTAAGCATCATACCAAAAAATATAAAATAAAATGGCGCTAAAAGCATGGTTGGATCAATATCATGCCTAGACGGCAAACTATACATATTTGTAACTGCCTCAAATGGAGTAGAAAATCCACCATTTTGAAGTAATACAGGAATTTCTTCTTCGACTTCGGGTTCTTTGATTTCGTAGTAGAACTCATATTGCTTTAAAAGTTCTTCTACATCTTTTTCTTCCCTCTTTGGTATCCATCCGTCAAAATAGAAAACCATCTCTGTTGTAATCATATCCCCAACAATTTTAGCTCGATCCCTGCGCATAACCAAACTGTCATAAAGATATTCAATACCTTTCTTGGCCGTAGATAATTTAGCCAAGATCGCTTCCTTTTCAAGGATTATTTCTTCATTTTCCTGAATTTCAATTTCGCATCGCTTCATTGCATTGTTCGGCGTTCCTTTTGTTCCAGAAAAAGAAATAGGCCCAAAAGCAAACCCTCTAAGCGCTTCATAAACTAAATCTCTTTCTTCCGTCAAACAGATAATCGCAATGTACATCTGCTGTGTGTCTTCGCTAACCTTTTCAATCACTGCCGAAGGCGCTTTTTCCAACACCACTTGTAATACGTCTTGAAAGCTGTTTTTTACACCAACCGTTCCTAAGATAACCGTTGAACATTCTGTTTCTTTTAATTCCAAAGGTATATCAAGATTTTCCCAAGGTTTTATTCCTTCAACAATGCTCTTTAAACGATTGATGTCATTTTGCCCATCTGCAATTTGCTTGTAACACATAACCGCCGTATCCACATTCATTTCTATCTCTGTCTTTGATCGGTTCATATAATCCATAAAATCTTTACGACCAAATTCATCCCGAACATGAAATAAAGGCTTTTTGCCTGTGTCATAACAATTAATTGCTTCAATTGCGGTACTAACGCGGGCAATATCTGCTTCCAGACGTGAAACATCTGCACTATTACTGGTTCTAAAAATATCTGGCAACCATTCATCATCATTCAAAAGACCTTCTTGTGAATTGATTTGCACAACGCCCAAGTTCATTATCTCATGAATAAATTGAGTACGCCTACTATTTAGACCAATGACAGTAATCTTTCGCATCTCAACGACTGCCATATGCTCCCACAACCCTTCCAATTACTGCCTGTACTGCTTCTTCCATATTTTTTGTTGCCTGATCTTTGATTTGCAAACAAGTGCTTTTTGTGTTTTCTTGAATGTGCTGGATTTCAACACGACTTTCTTCATCTGCCTGCTTTGCAACCAGTTCCATCAATTCCTTACCTTGTTGCTGTACTTGTTGTAATAGAACTTCCTTTTGTTGCTGTGCATCTTTCTTTAAAGCCTCCGCGTCTTCTGTGGCCTGCTTTACGATCTGACTTGCACGTTCTTCAGCCTCTACGATGCTTTTCAGGATCTCATAAGCCATTACCATCACCTCTCTTGTTTACAATTTGATTGTCAAATTGTATCGTCGTCACTCCATCCAAACCAGAAATCTTTTTTGTTAAATAAATAACATTGTTCCAAAAGAAATTTAGGTTTCATTAAGCTTCTTGCCACTTTCTCCCTATTATTTATAGAAAAGTCAGTTCAGTTTGCCTTCGAAAATTCAACCTAATAACGACCATTTCGATCATTTTAATTGTATTTCATCGAAAACATAGCTTAATTTAAATAATAAATTATTTAATGTACATTGTCAATAACGCATTATTTCGCT
>JBKEAS010000063.1:0-14103 GCA_047972635.1 Anaerotignum sp. | reverse complement strand
ACACAATAGCTCGGATATGAAACGGTTTTACACTTTAACCACCGAGGAGAGATCAGATATACTTGGTCGTATCAGTGAGCATAACTCGCTTAACGAACTAGAAAAAGCAAACGGCGAAAAGTAAATCTATCTACTTTGGAGGACAACCCTACCTTTGGTTGTCCTCCTCTTTTAAAAAACCCATACAAAAAAACATATGGTTGCGTTTTCATTTTGTTTTTTCCAAAAATTTATTTCATTACTTTTTCCCAAATGGCAATGGATTTATTTGTTTTTTTTACTTGTATTATCTAAGCCAAATTCTCTTTGACACAAAATATTATACAATTCGACTTTATCCTATTTACATCGACTTCTCTGCACCGTATAATAAAAATACCTTTTTAAAACAATACGTTAACAGTAAGAAGGAGCCATTTATTTATGGAATTATTAAAACGCAGAATTTTAAGCGATGGAACAGAAATAGGCACAGAAATCGTTAAGGTGGATTCGTTTTTAAACCACCAACTAGACATCGGCCTATTTATGGCATTAGGAAAAGAAATGCATCGCCGTTTTGGCAATATGGAAATTAATAAAATTCTTACCATTGAAGCTTCAGGCATTGGCATTGCTGCAATTGCTTCTATTTATTTTGATTTAGTACCCGTTGTCTATGCAAAAAAAACACAGCCAAACACCATGACAGACGCTTTCTATGGCGCACCCGTAAAGTCTTTTACAAAAGGTACAGTATCAATCGCAAAAGTATCAAAGCAATACTTAAACGAAGGCGATAAAGTCCTAATCATTGACGACTTTCTTGCTCACGGAGAAGCAGCGGCAGGTCTTGCAAGCCTTGTAGAACAATCTGGTGGCACAGTATGCGGTATCACCGCTATCATAGAAAAAGAATTCCAAGGCGGAAGCAAAAAGCTACGTGACCTTGGGTATCATGTTGACTCGCTGGCTGTTATCGAAAAAATTCAAGACGGAAAAATCTACTTTAAAGATTGATTTGTCTTTATTTTTGTTTCATTTGATCAAAAATGCTTGTTATTTCTTTAGTTATTCTGCCTTCAGTAAAGGGGAGCGCATTTAACATACCTATCAATTTTATTACTATCTATGTATGCGAAAAGGAGAGGAACAATGAAAAAGTTAACAAAGTTTTTGGCATTAACACTTGCAGTAACCTTATCCATGACGGCTTTGGTTGGTTGTGGCAGTAGCAACGAAGATCCATCTACAGCAGGTGAAACCGATCAGGTGGCAGCCGTAACAAAAATCGGCTTTATCTATGTTGGTTCTCAAAACGATGGTGGTTATTCTCAAGCACAGCACAACGGAACAGTAGCAGTACAAGAATATTTTGGCGACGCAGTTGAAACAATTATTGCCGAAAATATCTCAGAAGAAAAACAAACAGTAAAATCCACAGCAATCAACATGATTGACCAAGGCGCTTCTATTGTTATTGGTACAAGCTTTGGGTTTATGGATGCTTTGGAAGAATTGTCTGCTGAATATCCTGATGTAACTTTCTTGCATTTTTCCGGTTATAAAATGAACGACACCAACTTTGGCAATTACTTTGGTGCTATGGAAGAACCTAGATATCTTTCTGGTATGATTGCCGGTATGATGACCGAAACAAACAAACTAGGCTACGTTGCAGCTTTCCCTTACACAGAAGTACACATCGGTATTGATGCGTTCACATTGGGTGCACAAAGCGTAAACCCTGATGTAGAAGTAAAAGTTGTTTATGTAAACAGCTGGAACGATCCTGCAAACGAAAAAGCAGCAGCTGAGTCTTTGTTAGCACAAGATTGTGATATCATCACACAGCACGGCGATTCTGCAGGCCCACAGTTGGCAGCAGAAGCAGCAGGCAAATTGGCTATCGGTTATAACTTAGATAACGCTTTGGTAGCTCCTGGTTCTTTCTTAACAGCGCCTGTATGGCACCATGAATCTTACTTGATCCCTACAATTGAAAAAATTATTGCTGGCACATACGTTCCTGAATCTTACTATGGCACAATGCAAGACGGATACCTTGGCCTTGCACCTATGACAGACTTAGTACCTCAAGACGTACAGGATAAAGTAAACGAAGTTGCAGCAAAAATGGAAGCAGGCGAATACCCCGTGTTTGTTGGACCTATCTATGATACAGACGGTAACGAACTTGCAGCAGAAGGCGAAACTCTTGATAGAGAAGCAATCTGGACAGATATGCAAGCTTTGGTAAAAGGCGTTTCCGCTGTAAACTAATCAATCCTTAAAAACCTAGGAGAAAAAAATTATGGCACCTGCAAAAGCAATAGAAATGAACAATATTTCCAAGGCTTTTGGGTCCGTTAAGGCGAATGAAAATGTGAATCTCACTGTGTATAATGGTGAGATTCACGCACTATTAGGAGAAAATGGTGCCGGAAAAAGTACACTGATGAGTATGCTTTCTGGCATCTATACTCCCGATAGCGGTAGCATCTCTATCCAAGGGAAAGAGGTCGCATTTTCCTCCCCTAAAGACTCGATTTCACTGGGAATTGGCATGATCCACCAACATTTTAAACTGGTAGAAGTTATGACTGCCAAAGAAAATATGGTTATGGGCAGCACAGGCATCACGCTAAATGGTAAACAACTTACCAAACAGATGCAGGCAATTTGCGATAAATATGGTCTTGATATCAAGCCCGACAAAAAAGTATATGAAATGTCTGTCGGAGAAAAACAGACGCTAGAAATCATAAAGGTGTTGTACCGTGGAGCAAAAATCCTTATTTTGGATGAACCCACTGCAGTTTTAACCCCTCAAGAGATCAAGCGTCTTTTTGCCATTTTAAGAAACATGAAAGAACAAGGCTGTGCCATTGTTATCATAACCCACAAGCTAAATGAAGTTATGGAAATTTCCGACCGTATCACAGTATTACGCCGTGGTCAGTCTATAGAAACAGTAGAAACAAAAAATGTAGACGTAAACCCTTTGATTGAAATGATGGTAGGCAAAAAAGTGGACTTGGAACTAGATAAACCCCAATGCACAAAAAAAGATACCACCTTGTTAAAAGTAGATGGTCTCTACGTTTCAACCAAAGAAAACAAACACGCCCTAGAAGATATTAATTTTGACCTATATGCCGGCGAAATTCTAGGTGTTGCGGGCGTTGCAGGAAGTGGACAAAAAGAAATTTGCGAAGCCATCTCCGGACTTTTGCCCGCAGAAAAAGGCCGTATCTTCTTTGAAGAAGCAAACATACTGGGAAAAACTCCCCGCGATATCATTCAACTAGGTATCCGTATGGGCTTTATTCCAGAGGACCGTTTGGGCATGGGTCTTATTGGTTCTATGGATATGGTACATAATATGATTTTAAGAGATTATACAAACCAATCGGGGCTTTTCTTGCGTAGAAAAGAAAGTACAAAAAAAGCGGAACGTCTTGTAGAACAACTAGAAATCGTGACACCTGGGATACATCACCCAATCAAAAAACTATCAGGCGGTAATATTCAAAAAATCCTTTTGGGCCGTGAAATAGATTCTAACCCAAAGGTTTTAATTACAGCCTACCCCGCTCGTGGATTGGATATTGGTGCGTCTTATAAAATCTATGACCTTTTAAACGAACAAAAGAAAAAAGGTGTAGGTGTGCTCTTTATTGGCGAGGACCTAGATGTTTTGATGGCACTTTGTGATAGAATTATGGTTTTTTGCGGTGGTAAAATGACGGGTATTGTCAACCCTGATGAAATTACAAAAGAGGACATCGGTCTTTTGATGGCCGGTGGTAGCGTTGCAAAGGAGGAAACGAAATGATTCCTTTAAAAATCGTAAAACGAGATGATTTGGCTCGTAACAAGGCAATTATGATACGTATTCTTTCTGTGGCACTTTCTATTGTTTTTTCCGGATTGATTATTGCTCTTTTGGGATATAATCCCGTCACTATTTTTTCTTCCATGGTAAAAGGTGCCTTAGGCACAACCATTCGTATTCAGCAAACGACGCTAAAAGCAATTCCTTTGGTTATCACCTCCTTAGGCATTTTAATCGCCTTTAAGATGAAGTTTTGGAATATCGGTGGTGAGGGGCAAATTATGATGGGTGCTTTTGCTGCATCTGCCATCGCTCTAAACTTCGACTTACCAAAGCCTTTGATGCTGTTGTCAATGACAATTGCTGCCATGGTTATGGGCGGACTTTGGGCATTTATCCCGGCATTTTTCAAGGCAAAAATGGGAACAAACGAAACCATATTTACCTTGATGTTAAACTACCTGGCAATTAAATTTGTTACTTATTTGCAATATGGCCCTTGGAAGGATCCTACTGCACAAGGCTTTCCAAAAATCGCCACCTTCCCCGATTCTGCAGTTTTACCATCGGTAGGCGGCGTACACATCGGATGGATCATCGCCTTGATTTTGGTTTTTTCGGTTTATATTTTCCTAAACCATACAAAAAAGGGCTATGAAATTTCAGTTGTTGGGGAAAGTATCGAAACAGCTCGCTATGCGGGTATGAATATTTCCTCAATCATCATTATTTCTATGATGCTCTCTGGCGGACTTTGCGGTTTAACAGGTATGATTCAAGCATCTGCTGTAGAAAAAACATTATCCGCTTCTCTTTCTGCAAACTATGGCTTTACAGCCATTATTACAACATGGCTTGCAGGGCTAAATGCGATTGCGACATTGTTTGTCTGTATCGCCTTTGCCATTTTGGTACAGGGTGGTAATTATATTCAGATTTCCATGCAAGTGCCCGCATCCGTTGCAGATATGATTCAGGCAATTATCTTATTCTTTGTATTGGGTAGTGAATTTTTCCTACAATACAAAGTTAGTTTCCATAAATCCTTGAAAGCAAAAAAGGAGGCGAAATAATATGTTAGTTGGTTTTCTTTCAGCCGCTATCATAGCGGGTACCCCCCTACTTTTCACCACCTTAGGCGAAATTTTTTCCGAAAAAGCAGGACACCTTAACCTCGGCGTTGAGGGTATCATGTATATTGGTGCCATTATCGGCTTTATTGTAGGTTTACAAACCCACAATCCTATCCTTGCTATGCTTGGCGCTGTGTTTGCTGGTGCGATGGCATCGCTACTATATGCATTCTTAACCGTGTCACTCCGTGTAAATCAAACAGTTTGCGGTTTAACACTAACCATATTTGGTGAAGGCTTTGCAAGCTTTTTGGGACAGGGCGTTATGGGCTCTATCGTTCCTGCGGACATCAAAAGTTTTTTTGTCGCAAGACCGATCCCCATACTCTCCTCCATCCCATATATTGGAGAAATTTTGTTCAACCAAGATGTCTTTGTGTACTTTGGATATATCACAATCATTGCCTCAACCTACTACCTATATCACACAAAAAAGGGTCTAAACCTTCGTGCTGTGGGTGAGAGTGCAGCGGCGGCAGACGCCTCTGGCATCAATGTATCCTTATACAAATATGCACATATCCTTTTGGGTGGTGCATTATGCGGTCTGGGTGGTGCGTATATGTCCTTGGTAACTGTTCCTGTTTGGCAAGAACATATCATTGCGGGTCGTGGTTGGATTGCGGTTGCTTTGGTAATCTTCGCTTCCTGGAACCCAATTAAAGCAATGCTTGGCGCTTTCTTATTTGGCGGTCTATCCATCTTAGGCTTCCGTTTGCAAAGTATGGGAATTAATATTTCCCAGTACCTCATTGATATGTTGCCATATGCGGCAACAATCATCATTGTAATCATTAGTACCAGAAAAAACAAAAAAGAAGATATGCCTCCTGCAGATTTGGGTAACCCTTATTTCAGAGAGGAACGATAAAGACCTAAGGGCAAAAGGTCAAGGGACAAAGGTCAAGAGATAAAGACCTTGGGACTTTGTCCCAAACCCTACAAGGGACTTCGCCCCTTGACCCTTTTGTAAAGCCCAGACATTTGTCTGGGCTTTACTTATACAAAAATCTTATGAAAATAGAGTTTTCAATAAAAGTTCGGAACCTTTAAAACAACGTAGCAAAATTTTGATCTTACCTTCAATCATTTCATGACCAAACCTTACGGTTTGGCTCTAAAAAAAAAGATGGTAGCAAATCGCCACCATCTTTTTTTGATTACACATTCTATTGATCCATGTCCGTCATTTCCATAGGGATAGACTTGTCACATTTTGGACAAACAATTTCCGTCTCTGTTTCCATTGTTTCCTCGTCAATTACAATTTCCTCGCTACAGTTTGGACAAATAAAAGAGTACGAAAACATCGGTTCCATTTCCCCGTAGCCTTCTTCATATTTCATATCTTCGTCATCCATAAAAGTCTCCAGCATAAACGCCATATCATCCAAAACTTCTAATATGCCGTAAAAAACCTTGCCTTCTTTGCTGTTCTCATCAAAGCCGCTTCCATCACACAAACCTCGAAGATAAGTTATTTTTTTTTCAAAGTATTCCATGTCAAAAAGCCTCCTTTTGCTACCTTTAGGATTGCCAAAGATCCACTAGAAGCAAGCCTTCATTAGGAAGTTACTCTACCCAAGTATTCGCCTGTTCTAGTATCAATTTTAACCACTTCATCCTGATTGATAAACAAAGGCACCTGAATTTGTGCACCTGTTTCCAAAATTGCGGGTTTTGTAGCACCTTGTGCTGTATTACCGGCAAAACCTGGTTCTGTTTCTGTAATTTTAAGCTCTACAAATAAAGCAGGCTCGATACCAAAAACCTGGCCACCATAGGCAAGGATTTTAACAACATCATTTTCCTTTACAAACTTCAAGGAATCACCAACCTCAGATGCATTCACTGCAATCTGTTCAAAATTTTCAGCATTCATAAAATGGAACAAATCGCCATCGCTGTATAAATACTGCATATCCTGTCTGTCAATGTGTGCCTTAGGCATTTTTTCATTTGGTCTGAATGTTTTTTCTAAAACAGCACCTGTTTTCAAGTTTTTGATTTTTGTACGCACAAATGCTGCGCCCTTACCAGGTTTTACGTGCTGAAATTCCAAAATCACATAAGGTGAGCCTTCAAATTCCATTGTTACACCATTTCTAAATTCGCCTGCTGAAATCATTTGTATTTCCTCCTCAAAGTCATTTACATCAATCTAAAATTTATCTTTTAAAAATTGTATTTATAACAGACAGCGTCTTTAACGCCTTGAAATCAGCTGAGTTTCGCTCTCTCTGTTTTCTTTTCATAAGGCCTCCAAAGCGAAGGCTTTCTTACATAGTCCGTTAAGCTTCATGCTTGCTTTTATAAAATAAGCATATCCTTTTATATTTTAATAGAAAACCCCATAAATTTCAATAAAAACTTGATAAAATAGGGCATTTTCTATTATTTTTATTTCCCTTGTTTTTTAAAATATACCTGTAATACACGTCTTTCTAAGCCTCTTTTTACCTTTGTAATCAACTGATCTCTATCACAAATAGGTTCTGTCAAAATACATGTAAGCCCTGCTTTATGCCCACACCACATATCTGTAAAAACCTGATCCCCAACAATGGCTGTATTTTTTGGTGAGAGGTGTAATTTATTTAGTGCGATGTTTAGTTTTCTTATTCCAGGTTTACCAGCCTTATGAACCGCCAAAAGCTTCAAACCCTTACTAAATAGTTGCACTCTTTTTTTGCTATTATTCGAAAAAAAGCAAACACGAAATCCTTGTTTTTTTAAATACAAAAAAAGTTCTTTTAAATCTTCATCAGGCTCCTCCATATCAAAGGGCACCACCGTATTATCAATATCAAATACTAGCCCTTTAATCCCCATCTCTTTTAATTTTTCTATCGGCAATTCATAAACAGATTTTACATAAATATCTGGAAAAAAGCGTTCTAAAATCATATCCATCCTACCCTTCTATTCCATTGCTCCAAAAAGCATTTTCATCTATATCGCCCAGTCGTTCCCCGCTCAAATAGCGAACCATAATCTCATCGGCAACACCACTTACACCATATATCAACTCCACCCGTTTCAACCGCAACACATTGCGTGAAGCCGAGCTTATCCTTCCACAAACCATAATATTTATTTCTTCATCAACCAAAAAATCACTTAAATCTTTTTTATCAATCTCTACTGTTATTTTCGACTTCACCAATTCAATTTCCACATCGTAAATGGTAAATTTTTCTGCCCTCGAAAAAACTGTCTCAATCTTTCCATCTCTTGTGGGTATTGCCACACGCACAAAAACGCCCCCCCAACTCAAAGGTTCTTCTTATATTTTGGAAATACTTTTTTATAATCATATGCATTTGAGACTATTCTACCAAAATGATATGAAAACATAAAGTTATTGTATCCGCAATTTGAGAGGTTTGTCAATTTCCAGTATAATTTTTTTGCATATATTTCAAAAAAAGTGTAGAATACTACCTATATATAATGAAAATAAAGGAGCTGACTAAAATGGATGAACGAATAAAAAAATTAGCATATAATTTAGTAAACTATTCTTGTTGTTTAGAAAAAGGCGAAAAGGTTCTAATCAATTGCAACGGTATACACCCAACCCCTTTGGTAAAGCAAATTATCAAAGAAGTATATAACGTAGGTGCCATACCTTTTTTGCAGGTTATGACAAACTCATTAGAAAGAGAGTTACTTCTAGGTGCTACCAAGGAGCAACAAGAACTGATGGCGGAAGTAGACGGACGTTTGATGGAACAAATGGATGCTTTTATCGGTGTTCGTGGCGAAGATAACCTAAGAGAACAGGCAGATGTTCCCAATGAAAGGCTAGATTTGCAAAACCGATTCTACACCCATCCCGTACATCATGGCATCCGTGTTCCTCATACAAAATGGGTGGTATTACGTTATCCCACAAACGCTATGGCACAGTCTGCCCAAACGAGTTTGGAAGATTTCGAGGACTTCTATTTTGACGTATGCAATCTGGATTATGGCAAAATGGGCGCAGCCATGAACTCTTTGGTCACACTCATGAATAAAACCGACAAAGTACGCCTTGTTGCAAAAGATACCGACTTAACCTTCTCCATTAAAGATATTCCCGCAGTCAAATGTGCCGGCAGGTGCAACATACCCGATGGCGAAGTCTATACTGCACCCGTTAAAAATTCTGTAAACGGCACCATCACCTATAACACCCCTTCCGAATATAATAGCTTTACCTTTGAAAACGTAAAGTTGACCTTCAAAGATGGGAAAATTGTTGAAGTTGATGGTAATGACAAAGAACGTCTAGAAAAAATCTTCAATACCGATGAAGGTGCACGCTACGTTGGAGAATTTGCCATCGGCGTAAATCCTTTTATCACAAAACCAATGAACAATATTTTATTTGACGAAAAAATCAGTGGTAGTATCCATTTTACCCCAGGCAACTGCTACGAAGATGCCTCAAACGGAAACCAATCTGCCATCCATTGGGATTTGGTTCTGATTATGACCCCCGAATTTGGTGGCGGCGAAATTTGGTTTGATGACACATTAATTCGCAAAGACGGTATTTTTGTTCTGCCAGAGCTTGAAGTGCTAAACCCTGACCAATTAAAATAATGCTATAATCACACAAATTGAGATACAATATGTAAATTTAGATACTTCTATTATTGACTAACTGTTGTGGTTATAGTAAAATTTAAAAATAACATAAATTGGCTATGAAAAGAAGAGTAAACGGATCGCTATGTTAAAGAGAGCCTTGAGGTATTTTGCCTTCGCTGAAAAAAGGTACAAGGGCACCCGTTGAAGATGATCTTGGAGCTGTGCACCGAAAGATTAATTCTCTAGGCTGCAACGGGTGCGCCCGTTAAAGCGTGATGGTACAATTTGTACCTATTGAGGTCTTTTTTGCGAGAAAAAGACAAAATAAGGTGGTAACACGGTAATCAACCGTCCTTTGTAAACAAGGGCGGTTTTTTTTATTTTCCAGAAACAGATGAAACAATACCTTTACACAAATGTAAAATGAACAACCCCAAAAGGAGAGATACCTGAATGAAAAAAGAAACATTTTATATTACGACCCCCATCTATTACCCTAGTGATAAATTGCATATCGGCCATTCTTACTGTACTGTAGCAACAGATACTATGGCTCGTTACAAAAGACTCCGTGGCTTTGATGTTATGTTCCTTACAGGAACAGACGAACATGGCCAAAAGATCGAGCGTATCGCAAACAGCCAAGGTATGGAACCAAAAGAATATATCGACAATGTTGTCGTAGGGATCAAAGAACTGTGGAATACGCTAAACATCTCCTATGATAAGTTTATTCGTACCACTGATGATTACCATGTAAAAACCGTACAAAAAATCTTCAAACAACTTTATGATCAAGGCGATATCTATAAAAGCTCTTACGAAGGTTGGTACTGTACCCCTTGTGAATCCTTTTTTACCGAGCACCAATTGGTAGATGGAAAATGTCCTGATTGTGGCCGCGTAGTGGAGTTGCTAAAAGAAGAAAGCTACTTCTTCCGCCTTTCCAATTACCAAGATCGTATCTTAAAGTACATGGAAGAAGACACAGATTTCTTGCAGCCAAACACACGCCAAAATGAAATGATCAACAATTTCTTAAAACCAGGCTTGGAAGATTTGGCAGTATCTCGTACTTCTTTTAAATGGGGCGTTCCCGTTGAATTTGACCCTGGCCATGTTGTTTATGTTTGGATTGATGCGCTTTCCAACTACATCACAGCACTAGGTTACAATTCCGACGACGACAGCCTATTTCAAAAATATTGGCCTGCGGATATCCATGTTGTAGGTAAGGAAATTGTGCGTTTTCATGCTATCATTTGGCCCGCTATGCTTATGGCTCTAAATCTTCCTTTGCCCAAAAAAATCTTCGGCCATGGTTGGTTGGTTATCAATGGCGGTAAGATGTCTAAATCCGTAGGTAATGTAGTAGACCCTAATGTTTTGGTACAAAAATATGGCGTAGATTCTATCCGTTACTTCCTATTAAGAGAAATCGCCTTTGGACAAGACGGTAACTTTAATAATGAAGCTTTAATTCAGCGTATCAATTCCGATTTGGCAAACGATTTGGGTAACCTCGTTTCCAGAACCGTTGGTATGGTTGAAAAATATTTCGATGGCAAACTACCCGAAGCACGCTCAAAAACAGCCTTTGATACTGATTTAGAAGGAATGGCACTGGCAACTGCTGAAAAAGTAGAAGCTGCAATGGAAAAAATGTTCTTTAGCGATGCCCTAATCGAGATTTGGAACTTAATACGTAGAACAAACAAATATATTGACGAAACACAACCTTGGATTCTTTGCAAGGATGAGGAGAAAAAAGGTGAATTGGCAAACGCTTTATACCATGTTGCCGAAAGCATAAGAATTATTTCAATCTTAATTCAGCCATTTATCCCCTCCACTCCCGAAAAAATTTGGAAACAATACAATATCAGCAAAAACATCGTTGAATGGGAAATGTCAAAAGAGTGGGGCTTGTTACCTCAAGAATTAGCCGTAGAAAAAGGCGACACACTTTTCCCTCGTATCGACATAAAAAAAGAATTAGCAGAGCTTGAAGCTGCAATTAAAGCTTCTCAAGCTACCGCTGTTGCAAACCAAGGCAAAGAAGAAGCGAAAGAAGAAACCAAAGAAACAAAGAAAAGCCATGATGAAGAACCAGAATACCCTGCTGAAATCACAATCGATGATTTTTGTAAGGTACAGCTAAAGGTTGGCGAAGTAATCGCAAGCTCAGTTGTAGAAGGCTCTAAAAAGCTGCTTCGCAATATCGTAAAACTTGGCGAAGAAGAAAGAGTTGTATTCTCCGGCATCAAACCATGGTACACACCAGAAGAAATGGTAGGCAAAAAGGTAGTCGTTGCCTATAACTTAAAACCAAGAAAAATGATGGGCGAATTATCCCATGGTATGATTCTTTGTGCCGACGACGGAAACGGCAACTTGAGTCTTTTGACTACCGATAAGAATGAATTTCCTAGCGGAAGTGGGATCAGCTAATGTATTTTGAATCTCACGCACACTTTGATGACAGACGATTTAAGGAAGATCGGGAGGAGCTCATGGAGCTTCTCCCCTCTTGTGGTATCGACTATGTGGTAAATGTAGGTTGTGATATCAAAAGCTCAAAGCAAAGCATCCGCCTTGCAGAGCGTTACGACTACGTTTATGCTGCCGTTGGTATCCATCCTCATGAACTATACGATATGTCATCCCAAACCATAGAAGAGCTCCGTCGGCTCTCCGAACATAAAAAAGTCGTTGCCATTGGCGAAATGGGCTTGGACTACTATTACGATAGACATCCTAGAGAATTACAGCAATTTTGGTTCCGCCAACAACTTCGTCTTGCAGAATCAGTTAATAAACCCGTAATAATTCACTCAAGGGATGCGTCCCAAGAAACTTTTGACATTATGACCACAAGTAATGTACGCCAAGGAGTTATTCATTGTTATTCCGGATCAGCACCTATGGCGGTAGAATACACAAAAATGGGCTTTTATATCGGCATCGGGGGTGTTATAACCTTTCCCAACGCCAAAAAACTAGTGGAAGTGGTGGATGCCATTCCGCTAGAAAAAATTTTAATTGAAACCGATAGCCCATATTTATCCCCTGCGCCGAACCGTGGCAAAAGAAACGACTCCAGAAATTTGGAATATATTGTAAATGAAATCGCCAAAATCAAAGGAGAAACCTCTGAGAAGGTGGCTGAAATCACTAATAAAAATGCACAAAAATTATTTTTTTAAAAAATCGTTGCATAAATGTTACAGATATGTTAATATACTACAAGTAAAGTAAAGATGTATCCATATGATATGTCTTTATTTTTTGCAATCAGTACGATAATACGAAACAAAACGTATACGGAAGTGACGACTCTCCCGCAACCGTACGATTGCAACTAGGCTCATAAAAGAGCCTAGCAAAGACATAAAAATGTATATGTCTTCATAAATACGAGAGGAACAACCCCTTTGCTTTTTCCCACAAAAAAAGATGATCGGGTGGCGTTCAAGGAGGAAATAATGAAAACACATCTTAGAGTATTTGCTATCGTAGTATTTATCTTAATGCTTGGCTGCGGAACAGCTTCTGCTTATAGTAAACTCGATACACAATCTGTAATTGTTCATTTGGACGGCGTACCTAGAATGGTATCTACCGATTCCACAACCATTGGTGAGTTGTTAGACGAAATATCCGCAACCATCAGCACCGAATATCTCTTAGAAGAACACAATGAAGAAGATGCCCTAACAGATATGATGACAATCTCTCTTACTTCCGTAACAGAAAAAATCATCGGTAAATCTGAAACCATCCCTTTTAAAACAATCGAAAAGACAACCACCTCATTAAAACCAGGTGAGCGTCGTGTTGCACAAGAAGGTAAAGAAGGCCAGTCTTCCACACTAAATAAATACATTTACCATGGCAGCGAATTGGTAAGTACCGAAGTGGTAGAAACCAAGGTTGTCACAAAAGCAGTAGATGAAATTATCGAAATTGGTGCAAGCAATGTCATCAACGGCATGACTTATAAAAAAGCAATCAATGCAAAGGTTACAGCATACACACCTTTTGACGCTGGTTGTAACGGTATCACAGCAACAGGCACACAGGCTAAAAAAGGCGTTGTAGCAGTAGACCCTTCTATCGTACCTTTGGGTAGCAAAGTTTACGTTCCTGGCTACGGTGTTGCCATCGCAGCAGATACAGGCGGTGCAATCAAAGGTAACCGTATTGATGTCTGTTATGAAACAAAAAATGAAGCATTCTCTTGGGGCGTGCAAAACGTAACTATTTACGTTTTATCCTAATCAAGAAAACGAAAAGCCAAAGTCATATGACTTTGGCTTTTTTTAACAAAATATTTTTTTTGCACCTAACATGAAAACAATTCTATAACGCCGTGACTACAAAAAGCGGACAGCCTTAGCTGTCCGCCATAAATTGAGAAAAGAAAATATTCCTCTTTAAAACCCTACACACTTTTTTCTTATTTACCACTTTTTATAAATCAATAATCTCTGCATTTTGCACAGATTCTTCTAAAAGCCTATCAAGCTCTGTCAAGCGACGCTCGGACTTTTCAATAAAGCTCAATCTTGG
>JBKEAS010000025.1:0-11450 GCA_047972635.1 Anaerotignum sp. | reverse complement strand
CTCAAGCCTCCTCGCGAATGCGAACCAAAACCTGACCAAATTCAACAATCTGACCATTATCTATTGGAATTTCAACAATTTCGCCGTCTTTTTCCGCTTCAATGGTATTAAACATTTTCATAGACTCTACGATACAAACAGGATCGCCTTTTTTCACTTTGTCACCTACTCTTACATAAGGGTCTGCTCCTGCCTGTGGTGCAACATAAACAGTACCCACAAGAGGTGACTTTTGTTCAAAAGCTCCTACTGTATTGCTAACTTCTACCTGCTCTTCAACAGTTGTCACACTTTCTTCATCAAATATCTGCGTTTGGCTTGCTTCTTCTTGTAAAACATCCTTTCCATTTACGGCCTCTTAAACCAAACGAGCATCTCCTTCTGTTAAATCCAACTTTGTCAGCTGGTTTTGTTTCAAAATTTTAGCCAAATCGGCAACTTTTTTCGTTTCCATATATTCATCAATCCTTTATTTTTTTAAATGCAACACAAGCATTATGTCCACCAAATCCTAACGATGTAGAAAGTGCACCCTCAATCGGAGCTTCTACTGCCACATTGGGCGTATAGTTTAAATCACACTGAGGATCTTGCTCATTCAAGTTAATGGTCGGAGGCACTGTTTCATGTTTGATTGCCAAAATAGCTGCAATCGCCTCTATCGCACCAGCGGCACCTAGCATATGACCAGTCATAGACTTTGTAGAACTAATATGAAGCTTTTCAGCTTCCTTGCCAAATGCATTACGAATAGCCGCAGTCTCCACCTTATCATTCATCGGTGTTCCTGTTCCATGTGCATTATAATAAATCTGCTGTGCATCAATGCCTTCCAGCCCCTGTGCTGCATCTTTAATTGCCTTTGCACTTGCTTTAGCCTCTGGAGATGGTGCCGTTACATGGTGTGCATCGCAAGTCGAACCGTAACCCACTACCTCTGCGTAAATTTTTGCACCTCTAGCCTTCGCGTGTTCATATTCTTCTAAAATTAAAGTACCGGCTCCCTCGCCCATAACAAAGCCACCTCTTCTACTATCAAAAGGTAAAGAAGCCATATTGGGGTCTGTAGAGGGGCTTAATGCCATACAACTTCCAAATCCTGCTATTGCCAAAGGAGTAATAGACGCTTCGCTACCGCCACAAATTGCTGCTGTTGCGTAGCCATGTAAAATCGATCTATACCCTTCGCCAACTGCTGTTGTACCAGTTGCACAAGCAGTAGAAACTGCCACACAACTACCTTCTGCACCGTAACGAATAGCAATATTGCCCGCAGCAATATTATTGATCATCTTAGGAATAAACAAAGGTGAAATTCTTCTTGCTCCCTTTTCCAACAAAGCGGAATGACTTTCACAAAAAGTTTCAAACCCACCAACGCCAGAACCGTAAAAAATACAGATATCTTCCTTATCAACAGTTCCTTCTATCCCACTGTCTCCCATCGCCTGAGCCGTAGCCGATAGTGCATAAATACTAAAACGATCTAATTTATTTGCAGCCATTTTTTCCATATATTTCAAATGATCAAAATCTTTCAATTCTGCTGCCAATTGAAATTTGCCTTCAGAAACATCAAAACGAGTAATCACGTCGATCCCATTTTTACCTGCAACAAGACCTTTCCAAAATTCTTCAACTGTGTTTCCGATAGGCGTTACCGCCCCTAATCCTGTTACCACAACTCTTCTCATACAAACCTCCTACATTGCCATACCACCATCAATACGAATTACTTCACCCGTAATATAATCCGATGCATCCGAAACAAGGAATAAAACCAATTTTGCCACTTCTTCCGCTTGACCTAAGCGCTTCATAGGAATTGCATTTTTAATTTCTTCATTGTTTGAAAATGCTTCTGTCATTTCTGTTTCAATAAATCCCGGTGCAATTGCATTACAACAAACACCACGAGAACCTAATTCTTTAGCCACAGACTTTGTTAAGCCAATGATGCCTGCCTTAGAAGCGGAATAATTCGCCTGTCCTGCATTGCCAAATATACCAGAAACCGAGCTAACATTGACAATCTTGCCACTTTTTTGTTTTAAAAATAGTGGGTACACGCCCTTAATCATATGAAAAGCACCCTTTAAGTTTGTATCCACTACACTATCAAAATCATCCACTTTCATCATCGGGATAAGCTTATCTTTTGTAATACCTGCATTGTTTACTAAAATTTGAATACCGCCAAAGTCTGCCACAATTTCTTTTACAACCGTGCTTACACGTGCTGCATCAGATACGTCACACTGATATCCCTTAGCCTTCACCCCCAAAGCCTCTAAATCAGCCTGGGTTTGCTCTGCTCTTTGGGTATTTCCTGCATATAAAAAAGCAATATCTGCTCCATTTTCTGCTAATAATTTGCAAATTGCCGCACCAATTCCTCTAGAACCGCCCGTTACAACTGCCACTTTTCCTTTTAGCATCTAAAACCCTCCTCTTTGATTTTCTGAATATCTTCCATAGAAGAAACAGAATACACCTTACTCTCAGGCAAGATACGAGAAATTAATTTTTTTAATGTATTACCTACCCCTACTTCAATAAAGGTATCAAAACCATCTGCCGCCATCTTTTCAATACTTTCTTGCCAACGCAAAGCATGATCAATCTGGGGTGCCATCCATGCCCTAACATCATCTTCATAGGGCTTTGCCATAAAATTAGAATATACTGGAATTTCAGGTTTTTGAATCTGATATTCCTTCAAAACTTCAGCAAAATCTTTTGCCGCTTCTTTCATAAAAGGAGAGTGGAAACCACCGCCAACTGCCACTGGCAACCCTCTACCGCCCGCCTCTCTTACTTCTTGAGAGAAAGCCACCATTTCTTGTTCATCCCCTGCAACTACCAATTGCCCTGGTCCATTATAATTTACAGGATAAACTTTTTCGAATTTTTTACAAATCTCTTCTACTTGGCTATTTTCAAGCTTCATAACCGCAACCATAGAGCCTGGATTTTTCACAGCTTCACGAGCCATAACCCTACCTCTAAAACACGCCAAGCGAAAACCATCTAATGCCTGATACGCGCCAGCAAATGCCAAAGCCGGAATTTCTCCTAAAGAAAAACCTGCCACACCATCCGGAACAATACCTTCTTCTTTTAATGCCAATGCTGCTGCCAAATCTGTCAAATACAAGCAGGGCTGTGTGTTTTCTGTGTTTTTTAACTCTTCATCTGTGCCAAAAAAACACTGATTTAAAGTGTTGGGGCGAATGATTTCCGCCCCATCAAATATTTCTTTAATGCTATCTTTTCCATCGTAGAAGCTTTTGCCCATGCCTGCTTTTTGTGCACCTTGGCCAGAGAAAACAAATGCTATTTTACCCATTTTTCGCTGCCCCCTAACAATGTCTCTGCTTCTTTTGCAATCTCTTGCAAAATTTCAGCTGCAGGTTGTACTTGTGTCAACATACCAGAAATCTGTCCCGCTAAGAAACATCCTTCTTTCGTATTACCTTCTACTGCTGCCTTTCTCAAAGCACCTACGCCCAATTCCGCAACCATTTCTGCTGTGGTTTCAGGTGCGTATTCTTTTTTCAAAAATTCACGACTAAAGTTGTTTTTCAAACAACGGCAAGTGTTGCCACCAAACCTTCTACCGGTTGTTGTAGTGGAAATGTCACTCGCTTTTAAAACTAACTCTTTATAATTGGAATGAACGGAACACTCCTCGGCTAAAAGAAACCTAGTACCCATTTGTACCCCAACAGCACCTAGCATAAAGGCCGCTGCAATTCCTCTGCCATCACCAATACCACCTGCCGCTAGTACAGGAATTTTCACTGCGTCACAAACTTGAGGAATAAGTGGCATTGTACTCATATCTCCGATGTGACCACCAGACTCGCCACCTTCTGCAATTACAGCACAAGCACCTGCTTTTTCCATCATTTTTGCAGCAGCCACCGACGCAGCAACAGGAATAACTTTAATGCCCGCTTCATTCCACATCGGCATAAATTTTGTAGGGATGCCCGCACCTGTTGTTATCACCGAAACTTTTTCTTCAATAACAATTTTTGCAACTTCCTCCACATGAGGACTCATTAGCATAATATTTACGCCAAAAGGCTTATCCGTCAAACTTCGTGCAATTTGAATTTGCTCACGAAGATAGTCGCCGCCTGCATTCATGGCAGAAATAATGCCCAAGCCACCCCCATTTGAAACGGCAGCCGCAAGTTTGCCATCAGCAATCCAAGCCATACCGCCTTGAAAAATGGGATATTCAATTCCTAACATAGAACAGATAGGTGAAAGGATCATTCTGTCCTCCTCCTCTCTTACTGCAATTTGCTTTCGATCAATGCTACCAAGTCACCTACTGCATTTACTTTGTTGTCGCCGAGTTCGATTTCTGTACCAAATTCTTCTTCTACGTTCATTAAAAGTTCCATAACATCCAAAGAATCAATACCCAAAGCTTCAAATTTTGTGTCTACTTTAATTTCACTTACTTCACAATCCAATTTTTCTGCCAACATTGCTGCAACTTTTTCGAATACCATAATAAAATCTCCTTTTAATTTAAAATAATAGTTTTTTTATATATGAAGCCCTAAGGCGTCATTACCATTTTAGAATACAAGCCGCACTTGCTAACCCACCGCCAAAAGCAGGCAATAATAACAAGTCACCTTTGTTTAACATACCCTTCCGATTCATCTCATCCAGAGCAATCGGAATGCTTGCTGCGGATGTGTTTCCATAACGATCAATATTTACATAAAATTTTTCTTTTGGCACATTCAGCTTTACGCTAGCAAAGTCAATAATTCGCTTGTTTGCTTGATGTGGCACAATATATTTGATATCTTCGAAAGTTAGTCCTTGTCTTTCTAGAAGTTGTGTTGTGTCATTACAAATTGCATTAACTGCAAACTTAAATGTTTCCTGTCCAGCCATGTGAATAAAAGGCTTTTTCTGTGTCCCTTCATAAAAAGGTGAGTTCCCCATATCGTGCGGAATATCAATTACGTCACAACCGCCCTTTACGTCAAAAATAGAATCTATGTAAGAATTGCCTTCGCCCAAAACCACTGCCCCGGCACCGTCAGCAAAGATCACACAAGTTCCCCTATCTTCCCAATCAAGAATACGGCTTAGACGTTCAGCACCAACGACAAGAACCTTTTTGGCTCTTCCACGTGCAAAAAAACCTGCTGCCGTTTCTAAAAGAAACACAAAAGCCGAGCAAGCTGCATTGATATCCATCGTCATACAAGAAACACCCAAAAAATTTTGGATCATACAAGAAACCGAAGGTGACATTGACTCACCGCTAATACTTGCAGCCAAAATCAAATCAATCTCTTCTGCCTTTACACCGCTATTTTCTAAAGCCGCCAGGGCTGCTTTATATCCCATGTCTGCCGCTGTTTCATCGACACTAAAATGTCTTTGTTTCACTCCAACTCTTTGCATAACCCATTCATCATTGGTATCAACAAACTTTGAAAGTTCCTCATTGGTGACAATTTTAGGGGGCACATACATCCCCGTTCCAAGCACGTTAAAATTCATACCTTAGACCTCCCAATTGCTTCCTTCGTATCGTCTTAAGTTAGTACCAAAAAAAAGAAAAAAGTTACAATATTTTTTTAAAAATTTTATATCTTTTTCCGAATAAAATGAAAAGACAAGCAAAAAAGCCTGCCAATCTAGCATTTTTCCATTTTATTAATTTTTTTTAATCTTCACCTAATTGCTTAAAAATTCAAACGCATTCTTTTTCATTTTCATCAAAAGCATAATCAAAGCAACCAAAGAAGCACTCACATAAAGTAGCACAGAGACGTAAATCCGTAATCTACGAATTCGCATTTGCTTTGCAAGGCGACTATAATCCCCCTTAGCACTAAAGTGAAACGTCTCTACAGCAGGTACTGATATGCCATATTCTCCATAATGCGCCCTGCAACGTGAGCACTCTTTCAAATGCGCACGGACTGCCGCCTCACTCGCCTTACTTGCCTCGCCGTCATGATACAACGCCACAAGATCCATTACAACATCACAATTCAAGTTCATGCTTCAACACCCCCAAAAGTATTTTCTTTGCCCTAAAATAAATAACCTTTGCCGAATTTTCGCTAATTTTCAAAATCAAGGCGATCTCAGAAAATGATAGCTCCGCATAAATTCGCAACAATACCACATCTCGATATTTTTTAGGTATCCCCTCAACAATACTTCTGACTGCCCGATTGATGTCATTTTTATTCATTTGTTCTTGAGGGTCCATACAGCCGGCACAATAGGTATTAACAACCAATTCTAAGTTAGCAGAATATAAATCTAATTTGTTTTTCTTTAAATATTTGAAATATGTATGCTTTCCAATCGCAGCCAACCAGGTAAACACCTCGCATTCTCCACGAAATCTATGAAACGAAGTATAAGCCTGTAAAAATGTTTCCTGTGTTAGATCTTCCGCCATATCTTTATCTGCACAAAGTCGGTATATAAAACAATAGACTTTATCATAATATTCAACATAAAGGGTTTCAAAGGACTTCAATCTATCACCCTCTCCCATTTAAATCCTATTTCAACTATGATATCATAACGTGTATAAAAAAGCCACCCTTTGCAAAAAAGGAATTGGCCGTTTTTTGCTAAATATCATGAAAATATCTAATATTTTTCAAATCACGCTAGAATTTTTTTCTGAAATTCCACTCCATTAGCAAATTTTTTTAGTAATATTTCCGCCTCATCTAACACTTCAATCAATCCATTTTCTCCATCAAAGGCATAAAAAACCAAAATAATTTCTTTCGTATCCTTTGTAATCATGGTTCTTGTACCATCGCTAGTGGGATTGCCAAAAGCCCCTGCCTCATCAAATAAAACAGGCAACCATTCAATATTTAAAGCTTCTTTTCCAATACCTTGATACGTTGTCCCTTCGGCAGCACGTGCCCAAACGATATCCCCTTTGACCTGATCTATGTCATATGTCCCAATAGAATAACCTGTTTTGATTGAAAGATAATTGTTGATATCTACTACATTATTAATGTAATATAATCCTCGCTCCTTGGAAATCCTACGGCACATCGCCTCAGCCGAACAACGATAACGGTTTGGATCTTTCCCTAAAGCTTTATATGCTTTTCTGGTGGATTGTATTTTTTCACGCTTATTTGCTTGCGAAAGTTCGATCTCAGCTCGTTTTTCAATCTCTAAATTTAACAACTCCAACAGTGCAGCACCACTTTCCTCTACTAGCACCTCACACTGTAATGTAGCCAAAGTAGCCTCTGCGCAACATTCTTTCAAACTATCATCAATTCTAATATTCTTCATGATTTTTCTCCTTTTTCCTCTCTGCCAAAAAAACATATTCTCTTTTTTAGCCGCATATCATTACTCTAATTTTAACACACCAAACTTCATTATAAAAGGAAACACTTTTTTTAATTTTAATATTCTTCCCCAACACTCTCTCAAATTTTTCAACAGCACACTTACAACATCATGAAAAACTACATTTTTATTCTCACTTTTCATAAAAAATATATCCATCCTATCTTGTATGCCATTTTTTTTGTTGACAATGAAAATATATGAGCGTATGATAATTAGATACTATAAACACAGCAAAAATAAGCGTTGCTTCGGCAACGCTATCATTTCGCTTGTTTTACAACAAAATGGGACTACCATTACCATAAAGGAGGTCTTAAAATGAGTTCCGTTGCTACCGAAATAAAAGAAAACAAAATGGGTACCATGCCCATACACAAATTGCTTTTTACGATGTCTGTTCCTATGATTATATCTATGCTTGTACAAGCATTATACAATATTGTAGACAGTGCCTTTGTGGCACAAATCAGTGAAAATGCACTCTCTGGTGTTTCCCTAGCCTTTTCCATGCAAAACTTTATGATCGCCGTTGGCGTTGGTACCGGCGTTGGTGTCAATGCACTACTTGCAAAAAGTTTAGGCGCAAAAAAATTTGAAACTGCAAACAAAACTGCCTCCGTTAGCTTCCTTCTTGCTATTGTAAACTGGCTTTTGTTTGTCGTAATCGGTCTTATTTTTATCAAACCCTATTTAGCAGGGCAGACCAATGTTCCAGAAATTCTCCAAGAAGGCAAGACCTACTTGGACATCATTTTATTTGGCTCCTTAGGTTTATTCCTACAAGTTGCAGTAGAGCGTTTGTTACAAGCAACAGGCAGAACCGTTTACGCCATGATTACCCAAGGTGTGGGTGCCATCGTAAATATCATTTTGGATCCTATCCTTATTTTCGGTCTCTTTGGATTACCAAAAATGGGCGTTGCCGGTGCAGCTTATGCAACAATTGCCGGACAAATTATGGGGTGTATGGTAGGCCTTATTCTAAACATAAAAGCAAATAAAGAAATCAAAATTGAATTAAAAAATGCTTTGCCAACAAAAACTATCTTAAAAAGCATTTATGTCGTAGCCATTCCTTCTATATTAATGGTTTCTATTGGCTCTATCATGATCTTTTGTATGAATCGTATTTTTGATAGCTTTACGCCAACAGCAATTGCTGTTTTCGGTATATACTTTAAATTGCAAAGCTTAATCTATATGCCGGTCTTTGGTATAAGCAACGGTGTAATTCCGATTGTCGCCTATAATTATGGAGCAAGACACAAGCAACGTATTATCCAAACGATAAAATATAGTTCGGTCGCCTCCATCATCATTATGGCTGTAGGTTTTGTCACATTCCAGCTCATACCTAACGAGCTATTGGGGCTCTTTAACGCATCAGAAAGTATGATTTCTATCGGTGTACCAGCCTTACGCATTATTTCTTTTAACTTCGTCTTGGCAGGTTATAACATCATAATCAGTTCTGTGTTCCAGTCTTTGGGTAATGGCATTTATAGCTTGATCATATCCATTGCAAGGCAGTTGGTGGTATTATTACCTGTGGCATACTTATTGGCACGCTTGGGAGATCTGAATAAAGTTTGGCTTGCATTCCCGATTGCAGAAATTATAGCGTTTGCACTTTGTACTGTATTCCTTGTTCGTACCATGAAAAAATTAGATTTCTAAGCAAATTAAAAAAGTGAGCTATGCTCACTTTTTTTTATTCTTCTATAAACAACCTTCTAAAAATTCCAAAGCATAATCAACATATAAATTACAAGAAAGCAATAGTGCCTCCTCATCCACATCAAACAAACCATGGTGATGTGCAACCATCGTATTTGGTTTTTTCACATTCCTTGTACCAACAAATGCATACATCCCTTTTGTTACTGCCAAATAATCGGCAAAATCATCTGCACCCAATGCCTTCTGAAGGTCTGTCACAATATCAGAATGGTCTATCACCTGTTCCGCTACTTTTGTCACTTCCGCTACGACCTCGCTATCATTGACTAACGGTGCAGCATAATCTAAAAATACCACTTCCGCCTCAGCACCATGCATTGCGGCTGTTTGTTTTGCAATTTCTATTACCTTTTGATTTGTAAATGTTCTCACATCTGGTAAAAAACTTCTGGTTGTTCCTTCAATCTCAGCGCTTTCTGCTATCACATTATACTGTGTTCCTGCCCTAACAACACCAACACCCACTACAACCGTCTCCAAGGGTGCTGTATTCCTAGCAACAATAGACTGTAAATTAACCACAATTTGAGATGCAATATAAGCCGTATCAATCCCCAAATGTGGTGTAGAAACATGGGCACCTTTGCCTTTTATGGTTATCTTAAAATAATCACAACTTGCACACTGTGGGCCTTTTGTCAAAGCAATTTTTCCACTTTCAATCCGGCTAGCAACGTGTGTTCCAAATACCCTATCACAGCCATCTAACAACCCATCTCTCACAAAAAGCCTTGCACCCTGTCCGTATTCTTCTCCTTGTTGAAAAAACAAACGCACTTGTCCTGCAAACTCATTTTCTTTTTCCTTTAACACCTTTGCCGCAGCAAGCAATGAAGCCGTATGTGCATCATGTCCACAAGCATGGCATACACCTTCATTCGTCGAGCGATATTCAACCGTTTTTAAGTCTTGCATGGCAAGTGCATCAATATCAGCCCTTAGTGCTATAACCTTTCCTTGTGCTGATTTTTTTCCATCTATCCACGCATAAACGCCTGTCTCGCCCACTCTTTTATGCGGAATATGAAAGCGATCCAATTCCGCTTCAATTTTTTTACAAGTTTCATATTCTTGCATACTAACTTCCGGATGGGCATGAAAATATCTTCTCATTTTTACAATATAATCTTTTTCCTGTAAAATGTAATCCTTCACCGCCATGTTTGTTGCCACCTTTCTTTTTATCTGTCGCCTTAATATAACACAAAGCAGATGATTTCTCGGTCACTCCGAAAATTCATCTGCTTTGTTGAATAGGTACGTTATTCTGATACTTTATTTAGAGTTTTTCCATTTTCTATTCTTACCAAACACAGATAAATGCACCTTTATACGCTTCTTCCACTGTCTTTTTCACTTCGTCTGTTCTATAAGCTTCTACAATTTTCTTATAAACTTCATTGTCTTTATCTTCTGTACGAGCTGCAATCACATTAACCAACTGTGGAATTGCATCATTTTCATCAGGGTTAACATTTTCATTGAAAATTGTGTCTGTTGTTGGATCAATGCCTGCTGTAAATGCGTTACCACCATTGATGATAGCTGCTGCACAGTCTGGTAAAATATTTGCCAATGTTGCAGACTCAGCTTCTAAAATTTCAATCTGCACATTATATTTTGTGATATCTTGCTTTGTTGGAACGAAGCCCTTTGCTGGGTCACATTCGATAAGACCAGCTGCTTCAAGCAATTTTAAAGCACGACCACCGTTGGTCAAATCACTAGGGATTGCGATAATGTCACCATCTTTAATTTCTTCAAGAGACGAAATTTTTTCTTTATTGTTGTAAATATTCAAAGGCACAATCAATGTATCGCCGATATCTACAATGTCATAACCTTTTGTGGAAATTTCATTTGCCAAGAACGCTTTATGTTGGAAAGCATTCAAGTCAATTTCACCGTCATTTAACGC
This sequence comes from Anaerotignum sp., assembly GCA_047972635.1. Lineage (GTDB taxonomy): Bacteria > Bacillota > Clostridia > Lachnospirales > Anaerotignaceae > Chakrabartyella. The sequence continues at coordinate 397 of JBKEAS010000025.1, read as the reverse complement.
ACGGTTAGGACCTGCATAGTCAGAATATTTTACCAATTCAATCTGAATGTTTTCATCCGCCAACAATTCATTTATTGTGTCCCATTGTGAGTTGTATTCTCCAACTACACCAACTTTTACAACTATTGCCTCAGAACCATCTGCACTATCTCCTGCTGCATCTGTTGCTGGCTCAGAAGAAGCACCACATCCTGCCAATCCTAATACCACTGCTGTTGCCAATGTTGCTGCAAACAATCTTTTTAAATTCTTTTTCATAATTTTTTCCCCTTTTCGTTTTTCTGTTTGGTTATTATATGCTTAAAATGTTTTATCATTTAAGAGCCTACTTAATGTGTTGTTTTTCTAATAATAATATTGCCAATAAACTGAATAACACTAATAAGCAATAAAATGA
>JBKEAS010000296.1:0-7270 GCA_047972635.1 Anaerotignum sp. | reverse complement strand
AAAAATACTAAATTCAAGAGTTGTAAAGGAGGAAGTACAAATGTCTAAGGTAATGAAAACGATGGATGGTAACGAGGCTGCAGCATACGCTTCATATGCGTTTACTGAAGTAGCGGGCATTTTCCCTATCACACCCTCTTCCCCAATGGCTGAAAAAACAGATGATTGGGCAGCAAATGGCAAGAAAAATCTTTTTGATCAAACTGTAAAGGTTGTTGAAATGCAGTCTGAAGCGGGTGCTTCTGGTACTGTGCATGGCTCTTTGGCGGCAGGTGCATTGACTACAACATATACAGCATCTCAAGGTTTGTTGCTTATGATTCCTAATATGTATAAAATCTCTGGCGAGTTACTTCCTGGTGTATTCCACGTAACAGCACGTGCGTTGGCTGCACAGGCATTATCCATCTTCGGTGATCATTCCGACGTTATGGCTTGCCGTCAGACAGGTTTTGCTATGTTGGTATCAAATAGCGTTCAGGAAGTTATGGACTTAGGCTGTGTTGCACATTTGTCTGCAATCAAGGGTAGAGTTCCTTTCCTACATTTCTTCGATGGTTTTAGAACAAGTCATGAAATTCAGAAGATTGAATGTGTTGACTATGACGAATTGGCTAAAATTATTGATATGGATGCTGTAAATGCGTTCAAGAGAAATGCGTTGAACCCTGAACATCCTGTTATTAGAGGTACAGCACAAAATCCTGATATCTATTTCCAGGCTCGTGAAGCTGCAAACAAATTTTATGATGCACTTCCAGCAGTGGTTGAAAAATATTTGGGCGAAATCAATAGAATTACAGGTAGAGATTATAAATTATTCAACTACTATGGTGCTCCTGACGCTGACAGAGTAATCGTAGCTATGGGTTCTGCTTGTGAAGCGATTGAAGAAACAATTGATTATTTGACAGCAAAAGGCGAAAAAGTTGGTTTGGTTAAAGTTCATTTATTTAGACCTTTCGTTGCTGCAAAATTATTAGAAGTTCTTCCTAAGACTGTGAAAAAAGTTGCTGTTTTAGATAGAACTAAAGAACCTGGTTCTTTAGGCGAACCTCTATACATGGATGTCTGTACAGCAATGTTTGAGGCAGATCAGGCTCCTACAGTTGTAGGCGGACGCTACGGTTTGGGTTCTAAAGATGTTACTCCTGCACAGTTTGTGGCAGTGTATGCAAACTTGACAATGGAAAAACCTAAAAATCACTTTACAATCGGTATTACTGATGACGTGACTGGTCATTCCTTGGAAGTTGGCAAGGAAATCAGTGTAACAGAAGGTGACGGCACAATTAGCTGTAAATTCTGGGGACTTGGTGCTGACGGTACTGTTGGTGCAAACAAAAACTCCATCAAGATCATTGGTGATCATACAGATATGTATGCACAGGCTTACTTTAGCTATGACTCCAAAAAATCTGGTGGTATTACACAATCTCATTTACGTTTTGGTAAGAAACCTATTCGTTCTACCTACCTTGTTAAAACAGCAGACTTCGTTGCCTGTCACAAGCAGGAATACGTTTATCAGTATGACATGGTAACAGAATTGAACGATGGCGGTACATTCTTGTTGAACACAAATTGGACTGTTGCGGAATTGAACGAAAAACTTCCTGGAAGTTTGAAGAGACAGTTGGCGCAAAAGAATGCAAAATTCTACATCATCGATGGTACAGCAATTGCTGCTGAAATCGGCTTGGGTAACAGAATTAACACTGTTTTGCAGTCTGCTTTCTTTAAACTTGCAAACATCATTCCTATCGATCAGGCTGTGGATTACATGAAATCTGCAATCAAAAAATCTTACGGTAGAAAAGGTGATACAATTCTTAACATGAACTATGCTGCAGTTGATAAAGGCGTAGATGGTCTTGTTCAGGTTGATGTTCCTGCTGATTGGGCAAATGCCGCTGATGCAGCAGCAACACAAGAAAGAAAATCAACAGAATTTGTTAAGAGTGTTGTTCATCCTATGAATGCACAAGAAGGTGACAAATTACCAGTTTCCGCATTCGCCGGTAGAGAAGATGGTACATTCCCATCTGGTACATCTGCATATGAAAAACGTGGTGTTGCAGTTGATGTTCCTGAATGGATTCCAGAAAATTGTATCCAGTGTAACCAGTGTTCTTATGTATGCCCTCATGCTACAATTAGACCTGTGTTGGTAAGTGATGCTGAATTGGCTAAAGCTCCTGAAGCTTTCAAAGCTGTTGCTGCAAAAGGTGCAGGTTTTGGCGAATTGAAATACAGAATTCAAGTTTCTCCTTTGGATTGCTTGGGTTGCGGTAGCTGTGCTGTGGTTTGTCCAGCTCAGAATAAAGCGCTTGTTATGAAACCTTTGGCTAGCCAGGAAGCAGAAGTTGCAAACTGGGATTACTCCATTGACGAAGTAGCACATAAGGCTAACCCTATGGAAAAAGCATCCGTAAAGGGTAGCCAGTTTGAACAACCTTTGCTTGAGTTCTCCGGCGCTTGTGCAGGTTGTGGTGAAACACCTTACGCAAAATTGGTAACACAGTTATTTGGTGATAGAATGTATGTTGCAAATGCAACAGGTTGTTCTTCTATCTGGGGTGGTTCTGCACCTTCTATGCCTTATACTGTAAACAAAGATGGTCATGGTCCTGCATGGGCAAACTCTTTATTTGAAGATAATGCTGAGTTTGGTTTGGGTATGGCTACAGCTGTAAAACAGATGAGAGCTGGTATCAAAGATAGACTTGAAACATTGAAAGCTACAGATGCTTCTTTTGCTGGTGTGGTTGACGAATGGATTGCAACTATGAAAGACGGTGAAAAATCCAGAGCGGCTTCTGATGCATTGCTTGCAGCTGTAAAAGCTTATGCAGGTGCAGACGCAGAAGTGAAAAAAGCGATTGCACATGTTATCGAAAACCAGGATCAGTTGGTTAAAAAATCACAGTGGATCTTTGGTGGCGATGGTTGGGCATACGATATCGGCTACGGCGGTTTAGACCATGTATTGGCTTCTGGCGAAGATGTAAACGTACTTGTATTTGATACAGAAGTTTACTCTAACACAGGCGGTCAGTCCTCTAAGTCTACTCCTGTTGGTGCGGTTGCTCAGTTTGCGGCTTCCGGTAAGAGAATTAAGAAAAAAGATCTTGGTATGATGGCAATGAGCTATGGCTATGTATACGTTGCTCAGGTTGCTATGGGTGCTGATAAAAATCAGGTAGTAAAAGCTATGATGGAAGCAGAACAGTATGATGGACCTTCCTTGATTATCGCTTACTCTCCTTGTATCAACCATGGTATGAAGGGTGGTATGAGCGGTGCTCAGAATGAAATCAAACGTGCTGTTGAAGCAGGTTACTGGCATATGTTTAGATTTAACCCTACTTTGAAAGAAGAAGGCAAGAATCCATTCACATTAGACTCCAAAGAACCTACAGCAAGCTTTAAAGAATTCTTGTTAAGTGAAGTGCGTTATAGCTCCTTACAGAGAACATTCCCTGAAGAAGCAGAAGCACTCTTTGCAGAATCTGAAAAGAATGCACAAGAAAGATTGGAAAGCTACAAGAAATTGGCGAAAAACTAATTTCAAATAGTTTGATTTTTAGGCGAGAAGCGATGCTTCTCGCCTTTTTTATATGAAATAAATGAGTTATAAAAAGCCTGTAATCATGTTTGGAAAGTGCAGACAAATATTTTTAGTTAGCATTTTAAAAAATGAGGTTGGTGGTTTTAGATAAGGAATATAATTTTTGGGAGATTATGGTTCGGAGTGGAAGGTGTGGGTACTACTTTGTCCATGCGGGGCAAAGAAATAAATAATCTTTTTTATAATGAAAAAATATGGTATAATTATGAATCATATAGAATGTTTTTGCATTTGTATTAATTTGCAGAGGATAATATTATAGGATATGAAAAATTGATAAAAAAATGGAGTATTATCGAGGGTATGGGTGGTGCAGACTTGGACTTTATAGAACAAAATAATGAAACAAAACCATTTGTGCACTTGCATGTGCATACGGAATACAGTCTTTTGGACGGATCGGCGAAAATCAAAGAATTGGTTCAGCGGACAAAAGAATTAGGAATGGATAGTATCGCGGTGACAGATCACGGAGCCATGTTTGGCGCGATAGAATTTTATAAGGCAGCGTTAGAGGCCGATGTGAAGCCCATTATTGGCTGTGAGGTTTACGTTGCATCCGAATCTAGGTTTAAAAAAGATGGGAAAGGTGGGAACTACAACCATCTTGTTCTTTTGGCTGAAAACAATGAAGGATATCAAAATTTGATTAAATTGGTGTCTTTTGGATATATAGATGGATTTTATTACAAACCACGTGTAGATAAAGAACTTTTGAGAAAGTATCACAAAGGGATTATTGCTTCTAGTGCTTGTTTGGCGGGTGAGGTCGCTAGAAATGTTTTGTCTGTTTCTTACGAAGAGGCAAAAAAGGCTGCATTGGAGCACCTGGATATTTTTGGTGAAGGTAATTTCTTTTTAGAACTACAAGACCACGGTATGCGAGAGCAAAAGCAGGTGAATTTGGCATTGATGCGCATGAGCAAGGAAACGGGTATTCCTTTGATTGCCACAAATGATAGCCATTATATTTTTAAAGAAGATTCAGAACCTCATGATATTCTGCTTTGTATTCAAACAGGAAAAACTGTGCTAGACGAAGATCGTATGCGTTACGAAGGGGATCAGTTTTATGTGAAAAGCCCCCAGGAGATGTACGATCTATTTCCGGAGGTTCCAGAGGCTTTAGAGAATACAGCAAAGATTGCGAAAAGATGCAATGTAACTTTTGATTTTCATGAACTCAAGTTGCCACAGTTTGACGTTCCAGAAGGGACAAGTGCTTCACAATATCTTCGTGAGGTTTGTCAAATTGGTTTTTTGGAAAAATACCCACAAGCAAAACAAGAATGGAAAGAGCGTCTTGAATACGAACTTACTACGATTGAAAATATGGGATATGTGGATTATTTTTTGATTGTTTGGGATTTTATAAAATATGCGAAGGATCTTGGAATTATTGTTGGCCCTGGGCGTGGTTCGGCGGCTGGGAGCATGGTTTCTTACTGCTTGGCGATTACGACGATTGATCCGCTGAAGTATGATTTGATTTTTGAACGGTTTTTAAATCCTGAACGTGTTAGTATGCCTGATATTGATATTGACTTTTGTTATGAACGACGTCAAGAAGTGATTGATTACGTTATTGAAAAATATGGAGAGGACCATGTTGCACAGATCATCACATTTGGTACGATGGCAGCAAGGGCTGCGATTAAGGATGTGGGGCGTGCCTTGGCTATGCCATATTCGAATGTAGACCGAATTTCTAAAATGATTCCCACAGAACTTGGAATTACAATTCAAAAAGCTTTGGCGATGAACCCTGATTTACAAGAAGCTTATGCAAAGGAAGAAGATACGAGGTTTTTGATTGATAATTCTTTGCGTTTGGAAGGCTTGCCAAGACATTCATCGACCCATGCTGCAGGGGTTGTTATTTGCAAGGAACCTGTTATGGAATATGTGCCTCTTAGTGCAAATGATGGTCAGATTAATACCCAATACACGATGACGCTTTTAGAGGAATTGGGTATTTTGAAAATGGATTTTCTGGGGCTTCGGACGCTGACGGTTATTCAAAATGCAGTGCAAGAAGTGGAACGCATTCATGGCATCAAACTAGATATTGATACGGTGCCCGAGGATGATATGGCTGTATTTCAGCTGATAAGCCAAGGGAAAACAGAGGGCCTTTTTCAGCTTGAAAGCAACGGCATGAAGCAGTTTATGCGTGAGCTTCAGCCCAAAAGGCTTGAAGATTTGATTGCAGGTATTTCACTATATCGTCCGGGTCCTATGGATTTTATTCCAAAGTATGTCAAAGGTAAAAATGATCAGGAAAATATTCAATATACCCATGAAAGTCTTATTCCGATTTTGGAAAATACCTACGGTTGTATTGTATATCAAGAACAGGTTATGCAGATTGTGCGTGATTTGGCAGGATACAGTTTGGGACGAAGTGACCTGGTACGCCGTGCGATGAGCAAGAAAAAAGCATCGGTTATGGCACAAGAAAGGCAAAACTTTGTTTATGGCGTAGGAGAAGAAGTGCCAGGATGCGTGAAAAACGGTATCCCAGCAGAAGCCGCGGAAAAAATATTTGACGAAATGACGGACTTTGCAAAATATGCTTTTAATAAGAGCCATGCAGCATGCTATGCAGTGGTTGGCTATCAGACGGCATGGTTAAAAACGCATTATCCTGTAGAATTTATGGCAGCTTTGATGACCAGTGTGATGGACAATGCCAGCAAGGTTTCTAATTACATTGAAGAATGTAAAAAAATGGGGATTGTATTATTGCCACCTGATATCAATGAAGGATACGGTCATTTTTCAGTTTCAAATGGAAAAATAAGATTTGGTCTGGCTGCAATTAAAAACCTTGGGCGTGGTGTGGTAAATGCTTTGGTGGCAGAACGTGAAAAGAGCGGTTGCTTCCTATCAATGACAGACTTTTGCACCCGAATGGAGGCCAGAGATATCAATAAGCGAGGCATTGAAAGTTTAATAAAGGCTGGGGCTTTGGATTCTTTTGGTGGCAACAGAAGCCAGTACATGGCGATTTACAAAAGTATATTGGATGGAATTGTGCAAGCAAGAAAGAATAATATAGCAGGTCAAATAAATTTATTTGATATTGATACAGAAAATGAAAGCTATAAATCGCAAGATGATTTACCGGATATAGCCGAATATGAACCACGAGACAAGCTTGCGATGGAGAAGGAAGTGCTTGGGATCTACGTAAGTGGTCATCCCTTAGCAGTATATGAGGACAGGATTAGAAAAAAGATAAGTCATAGCAGTGCAGATTTTATGATTGACGAGACGGAAGAACGAGAGCCAATGAGGGAAGGAACAAAGGTTATTGTTGGTGGTATGGTTGCAAATGTTTCTGTAAAGTATACTAGAAATGGCGACAAAATGGCATTTTTGACTTTAGAAGACTTCCAAGGAGCGATGGAAATTGTTGTTTTTCCTAAGATATATCAGCAATTTACGAAGTTTTTGGAAGAAGAGGCTGTTTTACTGATTAAAGGAAGAACAAATGTATCAGCAGACGAAGAAGTGAAGGTGATTGCATCTGAAATTGAATTGATGCAGTTGGATGAGCCGGATATGCCAAGTTCTCTTTGGTTGAAGATATCAGAAGAAAATGAGGTGCCTTTGGCACAAATTATTTCTGTTTTA
>JBKEAS010000308.1:0-4106 GCA_047972635.1 Anaerotignum sp. | reverse complement strand
CAATTTTTGTCGCTTTTTGTTTTGTCGTTTCACTCTCTGATTCAGCAATCTCTACTGTCTGCGTGGCTACGGAAGAATTCAAATCATCGTTAGATCGATACGTAAACTTGGATAAAGGGTTAACTGACAGCAAGGCGTACCCGTCTTCAACACACGCCTGCTGACGTAACGTATTCACTCTCCAAACATTGACTTCTTCTTCTTCACTTTCTTCGCCAGTAACTGAGGTCAAGCTTGTTTCTGCGTAATAACCAAAGTAACTTCCATTGGCATCAGCAGTTGCATACTTTTCATAATAAACCAATGAAGTCTGTAATTTTAGTCCTCCAAACCAATCGCCATAATGTGAAATAACTGCCCCTTCCTGTGACTTTAACATAGTAAAAGGCATCGTGTTTCCCACCAATGCATCACTATAGGGATAGGAATTGCTCTGAAGGTTTCCAGAAACCTTCAGCTCTACATACGTCTTTGGCAAAACGCCACTGACAGTCTTGGTATATATATCATTATAATCAACTTGACTCAAATATTTACAATTCGTAAAGGTAATATTTGTTGGCTGACCAACAAAACCACCACAATTAGCTATATCAAGATCAGACGTGCTGCTTTGCACAAGCCCATAAGAATTACTATTTTTAACTGTTCCATTTGCAGCACTTCCAACAAATCCACCGACAAAAGCTGTAATGGCAGAAGCATTCACATCCGAGGTTGAATAGCAATTATCCGCAGATGCATCAACCATACTTCCTGCAAACCCACCAACAAAATGACCTGTTGCTGTTACATCTCCGGAAGAATAGCAGTTAGCAAAAGAACCGCCGACATCTTGTCCACAAAATCCTCCAACATATAAACCGCCTGAAACACTAACTACATCAATCGCAGCGAATGAATCTTTTACGACTGTGTTGCTATCAATTTGTCCAACCAACCCGCCAACATTACTAATTCCAACCACTTTGTAACGGGAAACACGAGATTGCATATCTGTAAGCGGACGTCCATATTCGTCTCTTGTGCTTAGATATACCCCACAGTTTGTAATGCTTCCACCCTTCACCTGTCCTGCCAATGAACCTACGGCTGACCCACCTGAAATGCTAAAATCTACAAGCTTCATATTCATCAATGTACTGCTTGTGGCTGTAGCAAAGAAACCAGAATTATCCCCACCAGAAATGTCAAAATTCAATAGCTCATTGTCATTTCCATTATAAGTAATCGTATTGATACTTATGGGTTCATAGGACTCGGTATAGGGCACCGTGCTTGCTTTTTCCGAAATAAGTACATCCTCATCCCAATTATCATAATCATAATCAATGGATCCGGTTTGAGAAATGATAATATTATTTTTGAGCGAAATATTTTTCAAGTTATTTAAGTGGCGAACATATCCAACTGATAAATTATCATCCTCATCCTTCGAAGCAAAAAAACTATTTGTAACAGGAGCAACAGAACTTCCCGTAATTGTAACGCCTTCATTTGCATAAGTTAGACTAACTGTTACAGTAATGTCATCTCCCAAAGTCAAATTTCCCTTTGTAATGTTCTCAAAGGTTTCATTCCCTCCTCGAACACTATCTAAAAGAACTTGAACTTTAATAGTGTCATTACTGATCCAGAAATCAGTACCACCGATTAAGTCTATGGTATAGGTATGACTTGTAGGGCTTGTAGGCGAAAAACTTTCATCCGTCACCGCTACAGACAAAGCCACTTTACTTTGTTCTTTAATAAATTTTTTCATGCCACTACATTCAATGTCAAGATATAAATCCTCTTTGTTTACAACAGTAACAACAGGAGTGAATTCAGTAGGCAAATTAGAGCCTGCCGAAAATTTCGAAGCTCCACCATAGTAACCAATCATTTTTTCTTTTCTAACATCTCTTTCTCTAGAGCTAAACTCAGCAACGTCATAGTATGTAAACGCTTTTTCCGAATAAAAAACACTATATACGTCACCAGTTTTTGGATTTAACTCTACGATAAATTCCGCACCAAGATTTAATGAAGCTCTCAAAGCTGAATCTTTCCCAATAATATACTCCACAAAAAGAGGATCAGAACTTGTAAAATAATAGATATTTTTCCAATCTTCTGTTTCCTCGGTATAATCTTGTGGTTTTTTGTCCAACGTCCCTAATTTATGGGAAGGATACTCTGCCTCTGCTTTTTCAAGGAACGTATCTAACGTCCCAACTGCTTTTAAAGTCGTTAGCTTATTTTGGGCAACAAGATAAATCTGTCTAGAAATATCATCATACTCTTTCATTTTTATGCTGTCTTTCCATTTACCTGCAGCCGACATGGCTACAGCAGATACGATCAACAAAATCCCAATAACCAGTAACATTTCTACTAAAGAAAAACCTTTTTTGTTTTTATTCAAAATTTTATTATGCAACACTATCACTCACTTTATCTATAGTTGATTACTTAATACGAATGTTCCATGCTTGTTATAGATCCTGACAATCACCAGAGAATAACATGTTTTAATTTACTTATTACCTGCAAAGATATAATAGCATTTCAACAAACCAAATACGCCAGGCATTTTTAAGTAGCACAATATTTAGATGAAGCATCTTGGTATTTACATATAAAAATAAATAAAACTCACATCTCGTCCATTTTTAAAACAGCACAAACAAAAAATACACTTTGCGTACTTATATAATACATCTGTAACATATATCCATTACAGTTCATTGTTCACAACAAAAAACCAACAATTTACTTGCAAATATTATACCAAATCTCGCCATTTAAATCAATGCAATTTTTAATTGTTAACCTGTAACTTGACTAAGCACCCCATGAACAAGAACCATTTCATTAATAATGTAGCTATAAGTATTATATCATATTTCCCTTTTCCTCATACCTATCTTTGTCATCATGAACCTTAACCACTTCTTACATATAGTAAATGTGCGTTAGAATAAATTACAAATATTTGCGTAATAATACTTTGGGAATATGACAATAATCATCAGGAAAGTAATCCAATCTATCTTGGTGCTCATCTGCACTTTTTACATACTGCACAAGAGGAAGAACTTCCACTACAACCTGATCCCCATCTACTCTATTTGCTATATAACACTTGGCATCTTCCAAATGTCTAGTCACTTTACTATATACACCTGTACGATATTTTTCTCCAACATCGTCGCCTTGCTTATTTAGACTATATGGGTCTATAATTTCAAAAAAGTAATCCATCAGTTGCAAAACCGTTACGATTTCTGGGTCAAATTCTATCTTTACACATTCGGCATAACCATCGTACTGACCTTCTAGCGTATCCGAATGGCCATTTGCCCGCCCTGCTTCAGTGTTGATGACTCCATTTAGCGTTTTGACAAATGCCTGTACGCCCCAAAGGCAACCACCTGCAAAATATATCGTTTCAGTCATACCACGCACCTATTTTCTTTCTTGGAATATATACGCTTATTTTATATAAGTCAATGTTGTGACATCTTCTGTCTTTATGACATCAAATTCGGCATCTTCCGCAAATGCTACTTCAGATACAAAATCTATATCATAGCCCAAATCCTGACTATACCCAACTACATTACAGATTACTTTTTCGTCCTTCACAAAAAGCAAGTATACCATGCCTTCATTGATGTTATTTTCTTCAATATAAGCACTTTTGAAGCCAATCACTTCTTCGATATTTTCTCTGCTTTCATAAGGTTTAAATGTATACAAGCTATCCCACTCAAAAGGAATAACTTCGTTTAATTTAACCGTTTCACTATGAATGGATTTCATTGAACTTTCTAATTTCTGATTATTCATAAATATAACAAGATTTCCAATTGCAAAATACCCTATGATTATTATGAAAACAATACAAGACAATCATTAGCCATCTTTGTTTCAACATCGTTTTCCCTCTATATCATATGCTTTATTCAGTCTATTCTAGGGGTATAAAAAAAGTGGTGTGTCGCAAAAGCCTCATACACCACTTTAATCTTACGGAGACGGTGGGATTCGAACCCACGGACGGCGTTAACCGTCAAACGATTTCGAGTCGTTCTCGTTATGACCACTTCGATACGTCTCCA
>JBKEAS010000230.1:0-1530 GCA_047972635.1 Anaerotignum sp. | reverse complement strand
CTGCTGATGATGATAAAAATTGTATGGAGCGTTGTATTACAGAATTTAGAGGGCTTACTGCTTGTTTAGAAAATCCCGTTGAAAAAGGTATCATTTATGGTATTGGTGTGTGGAATGGCGGAGATGTGGAAAATACAGACCTCATAAAAATTGCTTTTGAGATGGGAAAGAGCATTCATAAGTAAAATCAATGTTTGAAAGGAATGTGTGATTTGACGATAAAAGAAGTCAGTGGAAAATTCGATATCTCACAAGATACTTTGAGATACTACGAAAGAGTAGGTATGATACCTAAGGTAAACCGTACATCAGGCGGCATTAGAAATTATAATGAGGCAGACTTGGCGTGGGTAGAACTCGTTGTGTGTATGAGGAGTGCAGGGCTGACGGTTGAGGTTTTGGTTGAGTATGTGAAACTTTTTATTGAAGGCGATGACACAATACAGGCTAGGTTGTCTCTCTTGGCAGAGCAAAGAGAGCATTTGATTGAACAAAGAAGGAAAATTGATACTTCGTTAGAAAAGTTAAATCATAAGATTGAAAGATACGAAGTGGCGGTAGAAACCGGAGAGCTTACTTGGGATGAAAAAGAAAATTGTTAAAAATGTGAAATGATATCTGTAGAATAAATGGAGGAGAAAATATGTATAACTTTGTTTTTCAGAACGAAACAAAAATCTATTTTGGAGAAAACCAAATAGAAAATCTAGGCAACGAAGTGAAGCAATTTGGCAAAAAAGTTCTATTAACTTACGGCGGTGGTTCAATCAAATCCAATGGGCTTTATAATAGGGTTATGAAACAACTTACCGATAATGGTTTGGAAGTTTTTGAGTTATCTGGAATAGAGCCCAATCCTCGACATACTACAGTAAATAAAGGTGCTGATATTTGCAAAAAAGAAGGGATAGATGTTATTTTAGCTGTTGGCGGTGGGTCTACAATTGACTGTTCAAAAGTTATTTCTGCAGCCACTTTTTATGATGGTGACTGTTGGGATCTGGTTGTGCAAAGGGCAGAAGTTACCAAAACACTACCATTGTTGACGGTGCTTACGTTAGCAGCTACGGGTTCCGAAATGGATAGCGGTGGCGTTATTTCTAATATGGAAACGAATGAAAAATATGGTTTGACGCATCCGCTATTGCAACCAAAGGTTTCGTTTTTGGATCCAACCATAACATATTCTGTAAATGAATTTCAAACTGCCTGTGGCTCTGTAGACATTATGTCACATATACTTGATATTTTTTACTTGACTAAAAATGAGAAGATTTTTATGGTGGATACGATTATGGAAGCAGTTTTAAAAGCGGTCCATAAATTTGCACCAGTTGCAATGAAAGAGCCAAAGAATTTTGAGGCAAGATCAAACCTTATGTGGGCATCATCTTGGGCATTGAATGGATTTTTAACAAGCGGTGGCGGGCAAGCAGCTAGTTGTCATGTAATGGAGCATGAGTTATCTGCATACTATGATATTACACATGGCTTGGGGCTTGCCATTTTAACCCCTAGATGGCTTGAATA
>JBKEAS010000177.1:0-4176 GCA_047972635.1 Anaerotignum sp. | reverse complement strand
TAACAAATCCTTTTCGTAACAAGCGAAGGCGGTTTTCCCACTGCGTGTTGGTTGCAAAGAAACTATAGATATCTTGCCAAACTGGATCCATAGGTGATGTTTGCGTATGTTTACGCATGATACTACCCAAATGATGGAAAGTGGCAGAAGGCACGATTTCCTCCACTTTAAACACCTCATATGGCTGTGGCTTTAGCAAAGGGTCCATACGACATAGGCGATCAATGAGAGAAGAAGGAAATAGAGCCTTGCCTTCGATTTCTGCATTTGCATAGCTTAAAAGCAAGCCGTTTTGAGGTCTTGTGAGGCCACGATAAATTAAAAATTGTTCTTCAAAGGTTTTTTGTTTTGCGTTACTAGCAAGCTCCATACCAAGGCTTGTTAGGTGTTGGCGCTCAGCTTCGGTGAAAATACCTTTTGGATTAGAGGGTGAAGGGAGAATTCCTTCATTTACGCCGAAAACGAAAAGATATTTGATTTCTGGTAGGAGAGAACGCTCAATATCACCCACGACAAGGCAATCGGTGGTTGGGGGGATGACGCCCATTGTGCATTTTTGGATGCCAACGGAAATGATCTTTGCAGCATCTGCCAAGGTCATTGGTTCGTTACCTAAAATTTCGTTTGCTTTTTCAAATACTTGCATCAAAAGTTGCCAGATTTGAAGGTGTTCTTGGGCTTTTTCTAAATCTCCATTTTTTTGTGAAACACTCGCCCATGTAGACAGCTTTGTGTCGATATCAAGATCTCTCATGCATAGAATAAGTGACGTGATGACTTGTTTTAGAGGGTGTTTTCCGTTCTTCTTTAATTGCAAGAAAGGTTGAAATGGTTCTATAAAACGCTGACGCAAAGCGTTCATATATGCCAAGGTTTCCTCACCTTGTTTTTTTAGTCCATATTCCCAGTGTTCCTTTTGCCATTTAAAGCCTTTTATCCCATAAGCCAACACGTAGTTTTCCAATGCATCTATCTCGTCTAAAGAGAAGGAAGTTAGTCCCGATTTTAGATAAGCGAACACATTCTCATACCGAAAATCATAAATCAAACAGTCTAAGAAAGCACCAATCATGGTGATCAGAGGGTGGGATGTGATTTCACGTCGGCTATCAATAAAGCAAGGGATATGATATTCACGTAATACACTTCGCAGTGTTTTTTCATATATCTCCACGGCGTTGGTTACGATTGCTATGTCTTTATAGCGTAAGCCTTTTTCACGCACCAGACGTGTGATTGTGCTTGCGGCAAAGCTGACTTCTTCCTGCTTTGTTGGGCAGGATATGATTTGTATGCTCTCATGTAGGCTACATTTTTTGTAATAGCCTTGAAAATAATATTTTTCTAAGGATTTGAGAGATTCCGTTTTTGCTCTATGATTTTCAAATAGGAATACAGGATCTTCTACAGCCAAGCCGTTTTCCTGAGCCAGAGACAGCAATTTATTTTTTGCGGTATATGGTTCAAAAAAAGGTGCCGATGGCGGTAAGAAGGAGGCTATATAACTTTTTTCATCCATGGGCAATGTAATGGTGACCCTTACGGAAAGTTTTAACAGATTTTCGATGACAGAGTACTCTTGGGGCGTGAAGCCATAGAAGCCATCTAGCCAAATTTCTGTTGTTTCAAACAGTTTGCTTGTTGGAAGCTGCTTCGCCAAAAGAGCAAGAGTTTCATCAGCAGAAATATAATCTTTTTGTAAAAAATTTAGATACGATTGGTATATTATTGCAAGGTCTGAGAGTTTTTCTTTTACACCCATCGCCAGATTTTCTGACTGTGCTCTATAGAGGAGCTGCGCAGGGTCTATATAATATTGAGAAAATTCGGATATTGTTAATCTAAGTTGTTCGACAAAGCCATTTTTATCAAGCGTATTTTTGAAAAAGGTGATGTTATCCTTTTCGTTTAAGAGGATCTTTTGTAAAGCCATTGATTTTCCAATATCACCCAAAGGTTTTTTTTTGCCGATACCATTTTTGGAGAAAATTTGGTGTGCCAAACGGCCAAAGCTTAGCACTTCGGCAGACAAAATGGCATTTTGTGGGCTATGGGCAATCAAGTCACGCTCTGTTTGAGAGGTAAACTGTTCGGGCACAATAAAAATTTGGCGACCATTATGGTTATTTTGGTTTTTTATAATTTCTTCCATGCACAGCTGTGTTTTTCCACTGCCTGCAGTGCCGACGATAAAGCGTAGTGCCATATTGTCTCCTCCTTTTTTCTTTTTATGATACATAAGGGAACGCTTTTTTTCAAGGTAAACTTATATAGCGGAATAAAGCGGGCTTGAAAATCATATGGTTAGATAAGGATATGTATTCTAGGAGGGAGTAAGGTGAGCGGCACGAAGTTTGTAGTAGTAAAGTTAAGAGAAGTAATTAAGACGGCAGTATTTGCTATTTTGGGTGTCATTATTCTAGTGGGGTTGATTTGGTTTTTCTTAAGCTTAGGGAATACAGACTCAGCTACATATCGTGATGGGGTATACCATACGCAAGTATCTTTGGGCGATGAAAGTGCCATGGTTTCCGTTACTGTTGATGATGGTATGATTGAGGATGTTGCACTTACACAAATGTCTGAAACGGCGACGGTGTTTTATCCTTTGATGCAAGCCGCAGCAGAAGAAGTAAATGAAGAAGTGATTAAAAATCAGTCTTTAAGTATCGAAGTTTCTGAACAGAACGCTTATTCGGCACAAGCCATTTTACAGGCAGTTGCACAAGGTTTAGAAGAAGCAAAAAGGTAACATATCAGATACAACGAATGCACAAAAAAAGGCAGGAGAAATTACCTGCCTTTTTTGCGTGAAGGATCAAAATCCTGACAATCTTTCGTAAGAATGCCTTCATCTTGCAAGCTTTTGGCAAAGAGGCCGGATCCTTTGATTAAGACACCTTGAAATGTGCCATCATAGATTTCTTTTACACCACAAGTTGGACTTCTTGATTGCAAGATTGCAAGGTCGATGTTGTGTTTTCTTACTTCTTCCATAGATAGAGCTACACCCATACGAAGTTGTGCATCTACGTTTTTGCCATTTTTTGTTACAAAAATGCCATCTACCATCTCTATGCTATCTCTTGGGACACCAAGGCCGCCTAGAAGTTCGGGACAGATTTTGATTACAGTATGACCGTCTATAAAATCCAGCACATTTTGGTTGTAATTGTTTTTGCCGTTATACTTACAATTTACGCCCAAAAGGCAAGCACTGACTAAAATATTCATGATATCCTCCAAGTTTTTTTGTGGTGTGTGTAGGATAATTTAGTAAGGGTGGTTGTTTTTTTTGAGGCTTTTGATATAATTTTTTGCTTTTTTCATGCCACCTACGCCTTTGAACATTTCGTTCAATTTTTCGGTTTCGATTTCTTTTGAGGAAAGTCCTTCGTATTTTGCCTCTCGTTTTAGTTTTGTATAATTTTGCAGACGTCGCTCATCAATAATTCCATCTGATAGTGCTTGCTGTATAGCACAATTGGGTTCGTTTGTATGGGTACAATCACTAAACTTACACTGCTGTATCAATTCTTCGATATCAGAAAATGTTTTGGACATATCCCCATGCGTAACGCCTAATTCACGCATTCCGGGTGTGTCGATGACGATAGCTCCATTTGGCAATAGAAACATTTCTCGCCCTGTTGTGGTATGGCGTCCTTTATCGTTTTGGTCGATTTCTTTGGTAGCCAGAAGTGGATTTCCGACGAGTAAGTTGATTAGCGTAGATTTTCCCACTCCAGAAGAACCTATAAATGATGCGGTGATGCCTTTTTGCAGATGCGCGTGAAGTGTGGTTATTGTTGTTTCATCAAAGGCTGAGATTACGATGATGTCGCAACCAAGCGCAACACGCTCGATTTCTGCCAAAATGGTTACAGTATCTTCACACAAATCACTTTTGGTTAGGATGATTATGGGTTTTGCACCACTATCCCACGCGATTGAGAGGTAGCGTTCTATGCGGCTTAGATTATAGTTTAGGTTTAGCGACATACAGATAAAGACGATATCTATATTTGCTGCAATGACCTGTGTTTGGTCGGTTAGGTTTAAGGATGTACGTTCAAACACGCTTTTTCTTGTTAGGACTGTGTGAATGATAGAAGGACTATCTACATTCCCGATTGTTACCATAACAAAGTCTCCCACAGCGGGGTATTGGGAAAG
>JBKEAS010000162.1:0-16984 GCA_047972635.1 Anaerotignum sp. | reverse complement strand
GGTTTTACTTATGATATATTTAAAGATAATATTGGAATGACGACCACAGATTTTGAAAAAAACAGCTATAAGTTGTTTGAACTTCAAAATAGAATGGGTGCTACAATTCGTCTTTTTGAAGGTGTAAAGGATGCAAAAGTAACAATTGCCTTGCAGGAAGAACAGAAATATGTTTTGAATGAAAATAGCGTGCAAAAAGCACAGGCCTCTGTTGTTGTTATTATGAAGGATGGCGGTTCGCCGTCGGCAGAGCAGGTAAATGGCATTCAAAGGTTGGTTTCTAAAAGTATTCCGGGTATGGAACTGGCTGATGTAGTGGTTTTGGATGGAAACGGGAATGAGGTTTCTACTGCGGGAGAAGACATCAGCGGGGGTGCGAATAAATTAAAGCTTGAATTTGAACAACACATGGATAATACCATTAGTACAAAAATACTTAATGTATTAGCTCCAATTTACGGTGAGGATAATGTAAAGGTTTCTGTAAGGACGACGGTTGATGTTGATAAAAAGATTAGGGAAATCATCAACCATAGCACACCGATAGAAGGATCAGAAAAAGGCCTTGCTGATACTGAAACGAATTCTCTAGAAATAACGAGAGATGGAGAAACAGTAGGTGGTGTTCCTGGAACAGAGACAAATGCAGAAGTTTCCACCTATGCAATAGTACAGCCAGATGGAACAGAAACCTATTATAGATCAGAAAATGCCGTTGATTATTTGCTAAATCAGCTTACAGAGCAGTCTGAAATCGATTCGGGTAGTGTGCAAGATATTTCTGTTTCTGTAGCGATTAATAGCGATACAATTGGGGATATTACACAACAAGAACTGACAAGCTTGATTGGTAATGCGGCAGGTATTCCGCAGGCAAATCAAGCAGAGAAAATTTCTATTGTGGCAGCGCCATTTTTTGGTAGTGATGCTATTGTTCCTACAATTGATAGTATAGGAAGCAATAATTGGATCATCATTGGGGCGATTGTAACGGGCGTGTTACTCCTTGTTTTGGTGGTTGTGATCTTGCTTGTATTGAGAAGAAGAAAGAAAAGCAAACATGCAATGGAGTTGCCTATTGATGTGAAACGTGAACCTTCCATGTCACATGACGTACTGTTGAAATTGGAGAAACAAAAACAGCAGGAAGCGGCTGAAAATAAAATTCTAAACCTTTCAAATGAAGAAGGTTTGGCATTGAAGAATAAGGTGCGTGATTTGGTAGGAGAAAATCCGGAGATTTCAGCACAGCTTATTAGAACTTGGTTGCGAGGAGGAGAATAAACGTGGCAAAAGATAATGTTATATCGCAAGAACAAAAGGCTGCTACGGTTGTTATCTCCCTTGGTGCAGAAAAAGCAGCAATGGTTTATAAATATTTGACTGAGGATGAAATCCAAAGATTAACGATAGAAGTTGCTAAATTAGGTTTCTTAACAGCAGAAACAACGCAAGAAGTCCTAGACGATTTTTATAAAAATTGTATGATGCAAAAGGTTGTTACAGAAGGTGGTATGGAATACGCGAAATCTGTATTGGAAAAAGCCTTTGGTGCTGATGCTGCAACCAGTTTGTTGGGCAAGGTTGAAAAATCTCTTAAGACAAGAGTTTTTGCGTTTTTAACGAAATACGACGATTTGTCTATTTTTTCTATTTTGAGTAATGAAAGACCTCAAACGATTGCATTGGTACTTTCTTATATGGATTCCAATAGGGCGGCAAATATTATTGCGAGCCTTCCGGAAGATAGAAAAATCAACGTAGTAGAAGCGATTGCAAGAATGGATAGTGCGGCACCTGAGGCAATGAAAATTGTGGAAAGGGAAGTAGAAAAGAAACTATCCTCTGTTATGACTACAGATTATACACAAATTGGTGGTATTGATTATATCGCTGAAGTTATGAATTTTGTTGATAGAAGCGATGAAAAATATATCTTCGATGAACTTAGCAAGATTGACGTTGAACTTGTTGAAGAAATTCGTAAGAAAATGTTTGTATTTGAAGATATTGTTGGCATGGATAACCTTTCTATCCAGAGAGTTATTCGTGAAATTGATCAGAGAGACCTTGTGTACGCATTGAAAGGTTCTCAGCCTGAAGTTGCAAATATCATTTTTGCAAATATGTCTGTTCGTATGACAGAAACTGTCAAGTCTGAGCTTGAAATAACAAACAATGTTCGTGTGAAAGATGTTGAAGATGCACAGCAGAGAATTGTTGGCGTTGTAAGAAAGCTTGAAGAATCAGGCCAGATAGTAATTGTTAAGGGCGGAAAGGATGATATTATTGCATAGTGATGAATCAACGGTAGCCTCCTTCTTGTTTTCACAATTTGGGGATGCAGTTGAGGAAAAGGAGCATTCTTCCCAAATTGGTTCTAGAATTATGCTTCCCGAGTTTGAGAATGAAGAAGTGATTGCAGAGGTTGCTGCTGAATTCCAAACAGAAGAAGTTGATCAAGATTGTTCTCCGAGGCCTGTGGATCATAGCCAGATGTTAGTGGAATTGGAAAAAAAACAAGGTGAGATCCAGGCAATGGAGAAAAAAATACTTGCCCAAGCCCAAAAAAGTGCAGATGACATCCTAAAACAGGCATATCAAGAGGCTGAAGGAATCAAGATAAAAGCTTTTGAAGAAGCCTCAAAAGAAGGCTATCAGGATGGATATGAAAAAGCTTACGAGGAGCATAAAGCAGTGATGAGTGAAGAAACTGCTATGTTTTTGCTCCAAATGAGAGATGCCGTTGACGCCTATGGGCAAGAAAAAGAACTGTTGATTACCCAAAATATAGAAGAATTAAAAGAATTATCGATTGCAATTGCAGAGAAGATTATTCATGTTAGTTTGAAAACCAGTGGCGAGATTATTAAGAAAATGATTGTCACTGCAACAAACAAAATGAAACATAAAGAATGGGTTAAAATTTATATCGCGAAAAGTGATTCTTCTTTAATCGTAGAGGCGAATGCCGACTTGCTTGATGCACTTTCGCATGTGTCGGAGCATATTAAGGTCGTGGTTATGGAGGATTCACTACCTGGAACTTGTATTATTGAGTTGCCGGATCAAATTATTGACGCCAGTGCAGCTACTCAGATTGAAAATATTAAAGGTATTATGAAAAGCGTTGGAACACGGAGGGAATAATATTGTTTGACGAATTAGTAGATGTTATTAACCGTGCAAATACGATTAGTCATATTGGTAAAATTGAAAATATTGTTGGGATGGCAATTGAAGCTTCTGGAAGAAAAGCAAGTATTGGCGAAATTAGTACGATTTATAATGAAAGCGAGCAAAGACAAATTATGGCGGAGACCGTGGGTTTTCGAGATGATCGTATTCTTTTGATGCCATATGAAAGTATCAAAGGTGTTTCGGCAGGGACATTTGTTAAAAATACAAACGAATGCTTGAAAGTGCCTGTTGGCGATTTTTTGCAAGGAAGAATTATTGATGCAATGGGCAGACCGATGGATGATTTGGGTGAGCTTCAGACAGATCAGTATTTTCCGGTGGATAACATTGCTACAAATCCGCTAACTAGACCACCCATACAAGAAAAAATGGAATTTGGTGTAAAGGCCATAGATGGCTTGCTTACCATAGGTAAGGGACAAAGAATGGGCATCTTTGCAGGTAGTGGTGTAGGTAAAAGTACCTTGCTTGGCATGCTTGCTAAGAATGTAAAAACAGACATCAATGTTATTGCGTTGGTAGGGGAAAGAGGTCGAGAGGTTCGAGAGTTTATCGAACGCGATTTGGGAGAAGAAGGACTAAAGCGTTCTGTTTTGGTTGTAGCCACATCTGACCAATCTGCCATGCTTCGTATGAAATGTCCTATGGTTGCGACTGCGATTGCGGAATATTTCAAAAATCAGGGCAAGGACGTACTGCTTATGATGGATTCCCTTACTAGATTTGCAATGGCACAAAGAGAAATTGGTCTGGCAATCGGAGAGCCTCCAATTGCCAGAGGGTATACACCTTCGATTTATGCCGAAATGCCAAAGTTGTTAGAAAGAACGGGTAACTTCAAAGAAGGCTCTATTACCGGAATATATACAGTATTGGTTGAAGGCGACGATACGAATGATCCGATTGCGGATACAGTAAGAGGTATTATAGATGGGCATATTGTTCTATCCAGAAAACTCGCAAATTCAAACCATTTTCCAGCCATTGACGTAAATGCAAGCATATCTAGACTTATGAATGCAATTGCCGACAAAGAACATATTGGGTTGGCATCAAAATTAAGGGATATACTTAGTATTTATGAAAAAAATAACGATTTGATTTCGATTGGTGCATATAAACATGGAACGAACCCGAAACTAGATTTTGCCATTTCTAAAATTGATAGAATTAATGCTTTTTTAAAGCAAGAAGTCGATGATAAAATATCTTTTGAAGAAACAGTAAATCAAATGAAAGAAATTTTAAAATAACTAGGAGTGTCTAATCATGAGGGTGGTTAAATGAAAAAGTTTAATTTTCAGCTAGAGTCTGTCATGAACTATAAGCAGCAGAACTTAGAAAATAAGAAGGCTGAGCACGCAGCAGCGATTGCATTAGTGAATGCACAAAATGAAAAGATTAATGCTCTTGGTGAGAATTATAAAGAAATCAATGTTGAGTTTAATGCAAAAAAAATGGCAGGAATTACAATCATTGAAGCGATGGAATATTCGAGTTTTCTTTATAAACTTGAGGTGGAAATTCAAAGGGAGAAAGTCTATCTTGAGGAGCTAAAGAAAAAAGAAGATGAAAAAAGGGCTGATATGGTAGAGGTAAAGATAGAAACTTCAACATTAGAAAAGCTGAAAGAAAAGAAATTAGAGATATACCAAAAAGAAGTACAAAAAAGCGAAGAACAATTTATAGAAGAGTTTGTATCTCGAAGGTTATAATATATTTGAAACTGATAAAAGCCATTTGAATGGGAAAAGCCAATATTCAAACGGCTTTTTTTTGAAGAAATAAAACAAAAAACCCCCTAAAAAGGGGGGTTATATTGCGGAGGCCAGATTTGAACTGACGACCTTCGGGTTATGAGCCCGACGAGCTACCGGGCTGCTCCACTCCGCGGCATAGTGATCACAGCTGTGACCTATTTTTAAGTATAAACCTAGCAAAAGAATTTGTCAAGAAATCTTTGCCGCAAAGTTCATGCACCATCTTTAAAATTCGACTCTAGCTTGGATTTTCTATCTTTCCAATCGGGCATCAATTGGCTCAAGAGTGCGTAAAACTCTTTGCCATGATTTTTGTGGCGAAAGTGCAATAGCTCATGCAGAACGACTTGTTCAATGCAGTCTTTGGATGACTTTATTAACTGCAAGTTTAGGCGGATGCTATTTTGATTTGTGGTGCAACTACCCCAAAGTGTTTTCATGTTTCTTACCTGAATGGTAGGGCGAGAAATGCCAAGGGGTTCAACCAAAGGATGGATCTCATCCATAATTTCTTCAAATACAGAAGTGGCTTGCTTTTTTAACCATAGAAGATATTCGTCATGTAAGGCTTTTTCAGAGGTTACCTCTGATCGGAGTATAATTTTATTATGTTGAAATTCTACGGCAGAAGGTCCGCATAAAATGACCAGTTCATAAGGATTTCCAAGGTAGTAGAGGGTTTTTCCGCTACAAAACCTGACAGAAGGCTGGGTTTGGCGAATTTTTTCTATCTCTGCGATACGGGTAATAATCCAAAAAGATTTTGATTGCACAAATTCTTTGATGACAGAGAGTGGGGCATTTGTTGGGGCGGAAACGACGACATTTCCGTGTTTATTTACACGTAAATTAATATATTTTACATTTTTACGAATGAGTTCAAATTCCAATTCGATACCTTCGTATTGTATTGTGTGTAATGACATGGGGAGCTCCTTTTTTGCAAATAACAGTTGTTTTAGTATATTTTACACATTCTAAATGGAATTGTCTATACTTGACAGATTGTTGTATTTATGCATAAGATGATTATATATTCATAAAAAAAATAGAGAAGACACAGAAATTATTGATAATTTGCATAGATTTGTTTAATTGTGATCATAGATAAAAAATTATAAAAAAAGAAGTATTTAAAACGAAAGCATAATCAATTCATTTTTTGCATACAAAATCTGAATTAGTTGGGTAAAATATGCTGAAAATGAATTGAAAACGGGAAAATGGCCTCAAAATATGATTTTTAGATTGAAATAAGTGGAAACGTATGATAAAATCTATAGTGAATATAAATGAAATGCATTGTATAAAATAAAAATAAATTAAATAATGGGGAGATTAGCAAATGAAAAAGAATTTGATTACATTAACGGCTTTGGCAGTAACAGCAGTAATGGCATTTACAGGTTGTGGAAGTAGTAGCGATGTTGCCGGTGACACGGAAGGAAATTCTGCCGGTGTAGAGCAATTGACATTAGGTACAGGTGGCACAACCGGAACATATTATGCAGTAGGTGGTACGATGTCCACAGTGCTAAACAATGCAATGGAAAATATTGGAATTAAAGTTGTTTCAAGCGGTGCTTCTAAGGCGAATATTTTGGATATCGATGATAAGGTATCTGATATTGCAATTGTTCAAAATGACGTAATGTATTATGCAGCTCAAGGAACAGACCTTTTTGTCGCAGACGGTGTTTTTGATTCCTTTTCTGCTGTTGCAGGCATCTATGATGAAACTTGTCAAATTATTGCCACACCTGATATTAAGAGCATTGAAGATTTAAAGGGTAAAACTGTAAATGTAGGAGATGCTGGTAGTGGTGTTGAATTTAATGCAACACAGATTTTAGCAGCATATGGCATTGACATTAACACAGATATTAATAAAGTAAACGGTAGTTTCAGTGACGCAGCAGATTCCATTAAGGATGAAAAAATTGATGCAGCGTTTATTACAGCAGGCGCACCTACAACAGCTGTGGTTGACTTGGCACTTTCTAAAGAAATCAATTTGTTGACAATTGATGATGAACATGCAGATATTTTGGTGTCAGAATATCCTTTCTACACAAAAACAATCATTCCTGGTGGAACATATTCTACTGTTGCAGATGATGTGCAGACTTTGAGTGTTCGTGCAACATTAATTGCTTCAAATGACGTATCTGAAGATGCTATTTATGAATTAACAAAGGCACTTTTTGAAAATAAAGATATGTTGGCAAGTAGCAATGCAAAATTTGAAGAATTAGTTGCAGAGGAAGCAGTACAGGGGATTTCCGTTCCTTTCCATCCAGGTGCTGAGAAATACTTTAAAGAGATTGGTGTTCTTTCTAATTGATTGCCAAAGGCAGATTGAGCGTAAAACAGATTGTTAGCATAGTAGTTGCAATAACAGCACTTATTATTGCAACTACTATTTTTATTTTGAATGCTACACAAAATTATCTAAACTTGCGGGACGGAAAAACAGGTAATGTGTTGGCAAGTTACCCCATAGAAAAAGATGGGGAATTTTCTGTGTGGTTTATACATTCGGTTAATCAATCGCCGGTTGAGGATTGTTATCGAATTGAAAATGGCGAAATTGTTGTATATCAAACGGTGTATTATAATTTTGGGGCGGGCGTACAAACCGAGCTTGAAGATGGACAAACCCTTTCCTATGGTGAGGATGGATCTATGATTGTTTCAGGGTTTGATAAACCTATTCCGGAGCTTTACTATAACATTAGTCCGGTGTATGACCATGTTTTAAAGATAAATGGGGAAGAAATCAGTTTGCGTCAACTTTGTGGCGAGAATAGGTTTATTTCCTTTTGTTATGAGAAGAATAAGGGGTAATATGTCAGATGGTTGCCGAAATCGCAAGTTTATGTTTTTTGTGCGTACGAATGTTTATGCGTCTAAACTGGTTTGAGAAAGCCTCTGAGAGTGAAAGGAGGAAAAATGGTGTTTAAGAAAAAAAAGGAAATATCCTTGGAAAATACAACAGCTTTGCAAGAAACACAGAGTTCTGCTGACGTTGAAGCTGTTATGAAGAAATTTGATAGAGAAGCAAATGTGCGTGACTTTCAGGGGATGCCTAAGGTTATCGTTCGCTGTATGTTAGTTGGGTTTGCGTTGTTTATGATTTACATGAATTTATTTGTTAATTGGGGCGAGCAAGTTAGACGATGCTTGTTTTTAGGAATGGTAATCATACTGGTGTATGTGGTTTATCCAAGACGAAAAGGTGTGGTGCAAAAAGTCAACTACATTCCGTGGTATGATTGGATTTTAGGAATTGCAGGTTCTGGCAGTTTTTTCTATTACGTACTCAATTTCGAAGAAATTATTCAAAAGGCAACAAGAATTGGGCAGTTTGAAGTAGTTTTGGGCATTATTGGTATTTTGGTACTAACGGAGGCTTGTCGCCGTGTAACTGGTATACCAATTATTATTGTGGCAACACTTTTTGTAGTTTATGCCTTTTCAACAGGATTGCCACTAAGACGAATTGTATATAATTTGTTTTACACAACTACGGGTGTGATTGGCGTACCGATTGGTGTGTGTTCTACACTAATTGTTTTGTTTATTATTTTCGGTGCTTTTTTGGAAAGTACCGGTATTTCAAATTATTTTATACAGTGTGCCAACTCAATTGCCGGGGCTAGTTCAGGTGGTCCGGCAAAGGTTGCAGTTATCTCTAGTGCGTTGTGCGGTATGGTTTCTGGTAGCTCTGTAGGAAATACAGTTACAACAGGTAGTGTTACCATCCCCATGATGAAAAAAACGGGTTATCCTGGAGAATTTGCAGGTGCTGTAGAAGCCGCTGCCTCTACAGGCGGTCAAATTATGCCTCCAATCATGGGCGCGGCAGCCTTTTTGATGGCGGAAATGTGTGGCGTGGAATATGCAAGCATTATTCAAAAGGCTATTTTGCCGGCTTTCTTATATTTTTCGGGCGTTTTCTTGATGGTGCATTTCAAAGCTAAGAAATTGAAGCTTATGGGTATCTCTAAAGATGAATTGCCTAAATTCAAAGAGTTAATTAAAAACATTTATTTGCTATTACCTTTGTTTATGCTCGTGTATATGATTCTTGAAGGGTATACCATGGCGCGTTCTGCAATCTTTGCTTCTTTGGTTGCCATCGGGGTAAGTATGTTTAACAAAGAAAACCGAATGACGGTTGGTGGTTTCTTTACAGCGTTGGAAAATGGTGGAAAAAACACACTTTCTGTAGCTGCGGCTTGTGGTATGGCAGGGATTATAGCAGGCGTTGTAAGTATGACGGGATTAGGACAAATTTTTATATCAGGCATTGTTTCTATCGCAGGCAATAATTTGATCATTGCATTGGCACTGACTATGATTTGTTGTATCATCTTGGGAATGGGTGTGCCGACAACTGCAAACTATATCATTATGGCAACAACCTGTGCACCGATTTTGATTACAGGTATGAATATGGATGTTATTGCAGCGAATATGTTTGTGTTTTATTTTGGTATCGTGGCAGACATTACACCGCCTGTTGCTTTGGCAGCATATGCAGGGGCTGCGATTGCGGGTGCAAACCCTATGAAAACAGCATTTAATGCAACGATGTTGGCGATTGCTGCGTTTATTATCCCTTATGTATTTGCATACAATGAGGCGTTATTATTTATCAACACAACACCTTTTGAAGTGTTGCAAGTGGTAGTTACTTCTTTTATTGGTATGTTTGCAGTTTCTGCAGGAATGATGGGATATATGTTTAGGGATTTGAATTCTATGCTGCGTTTGGTTTGTATTGCGATGGGCTTATTATCTATTATTCCGGGCTTAATGACGGATATTGTGGGTATTTCGGTAATTGCTATGATTGCTGTTTCGCAGTTGGCATTAAATCGAAAAGAGATTAAAATAGTAGCATAAATGTTGATTTTTAAGACGAATGGTTATCCATTCGTCTTATTTTTATGATAAAGATGTGGCTTTGGAATAAAGAAAGACAAAATGGATAAGAATATTTTTGTTTGGTGTGAATTGTTTTTAGGCGAGAGTGAAAGAACTGTGTTTAGGATGCGAATGAAAAAACCCCCTATCATATAAGAGATAGAGGGTTTACTGCTATGTAAGATTATTTTTTGGCGATTTGTTTGTTTAGGCTTGACGACATTTTTTCTGTCATTGTTTTTTTCTTTTTGTTTTCCAAGTTCATGCCTGTAACGCCAATGATATACATCCCTGCCAAATCGACACGAATTGTTTTTTTAACGGGTAATACGTTATAAACCGGCTTGTCGCAGAGAAGTGTAGTGATTTGAGGTCCGATCTTAGCACGAACCAAGTTTACTTTACGCATTCTAGCTGTTTTTGGCATCTGCTCATACACTGCCTTTGGCAAATTGGAAAGAGAAGGTTTTTCTTGTCTTTTATCGATGACAAAAATTTGCATGGTCGTACGATTATTTTCAATAAAGTCTTGTGCTTGTATCATTCTGCGCGTGCTTTTTTTATTAATATAATAAAGTACAGCAACGGCGATGGCTAACACCACAAGAATAGCGATTAATACATCAGAAAAGTCCACAAATAGTTCCTCCTTAATTTTATGCAAAGTATAATGTTTGCATAGCTTCATTTTGCATTAGTCCTATTTTAACATTATTTTTGTTTTTAGGGAAGTGTAAATATATTTTTTTTGTTTTTTTTAGGAAGGATATGGCTTGCGTACGTTTGGAAGAATATAGTATACTACAAGAAACTTGCTACGAAGGGGAACGTACTTATGAGTACACAGGTGCTTACTATTTTTGCTTATTTAGCAGCAAGCATGTTGATTATAAATGTATTTTTAGCAGGATTGATGGTTTTTTTTGAACGTAGAAATCCTGCCAGTACATGGGCATGGTTGTTGGTTTTATTTTTTATACCTATTTTTGGCTTTTTGATTTATATTGTTTTTGGGAAAAATGGCAAACAAGAAAAAATGTTTCGAGAAAAAGCGGAATATGATCAAAAGGTTTATTTTAAATATTTATTTCACGACAGACATTCTATAGAAAAAATACAGCGACAAAAAGCTTTGATTGAAAGCCGTGGGAGACTGGTTGAGGCAGAATATTTAACGGATTTGGCGTATCTTCATTTGAGTTCGGGGAATTGGATGACGTTTAATAATGAAGTTACGGCATTAGGTAGCGGAAAAGATAAATTTGAGGCATTGGTTCGGGATATTCGTAATGCCAAAAAATTTATTCATCTGCAATATTATATTTGGCGAGGAGACAGGCTTGGCGGACGTTTGTTGGACGAGCTTATAAAAAAAGCAGAAGAAGGAGTAGAAATACGCCTTTTATATGATGGTATGGGAAATTCGTCTTTGCCGAAGAAATATTTTCATAAGCTACATGAAGCAGGAGGATTTACAGCTTCCTTTTTGCCACCTTTTTTTGTTCGTATCAATTACCGAAATCATAGGAAGCTATGCATCATTGATGGTGAAATAGGATATATTGGCGGATTTAATGTGGGAGACGAATATTTAGGACTTGTGAAAAAATATGGACCATGGAGAGATACCCACCTTCGCTTTGAAGGGGATGCGGTGGATCAAATGCAAATACGTTTTATTATGGATTGGAATTTTACCGCCAAGGATGGAATTGTTCAGTTAGAGGATAAATACTTTCCCGTACGAGACCAATGGGATGGCGTAGAAACACAAATTGTGTCCAGTGGACCTGATACGCAGTGGAAAAATATCCGCAATGGTTATTTTAAAATGATAAACGAGGCGGAGGAACATATTTACCTTACGACACCTTACTTTGTGCCAGATGATGCTATTTTTGAGGCATTGCGGGTTGCCGCACTATCGGGTATTGATGTGCGTATTCTTATTCCGGGTAACCCTGATCATTTTTTTGTTTATTGGGCGAGTATGTCGTATCTGGGGGAATTGCTAGAGGCAGGGGTACGTTGTTTTCAGTATGAAAAGGGTTTTATCCATGCCAAAACAGTATGTGTCGATGGCTTGGTTTGTTCTGTGGGTACGGCGAATATGGATGTACGAAGTTTTGATTTGAATTTTGAGATCAATGCATTTATGTTTCACGCTGTTTTAACACAATCTTTGGAGGCGGAATTTTTAAAAGACTTAGAAAGCTCGGTTGAAATTACGAAAGAGTGGTATTACAGAAGAAGATGGTGGTTTAAGGTAAAAGAAGCGGTGGCTAGGTTGATTTCGCCTATGTTATAAGGCAGGTATGGGGTTGTTAGAAACGGAGGAAGTGGAAATGGAGCAGGTGGGATATACGCAAAGTCATAAGGTATTTTATTTTCAAGTGGATGGAAATGGGATTATGACGCCGACTGCGTTGATTTCTGATTTACAAGAGGTGGCAATCAATCATTCGGAATTTTTGGGTTATTCGGTAAATTTTCTGGCGGAGAAAAAGCTTGGTTGGGTGATCATTAATTATCATTTGGATATCACAAGGATGCCGAAGTTTGGGGAAATGATAAGCATTCAAACATGGTGTGTGAAGTGTCAGAAGATGCAAAATATTAGGTGTTTTTATATTTTAGATGAAAATAAAGAAATCATTGTAAAAGCAATGACACGTTGGGTTTTTATGAATTTGGAAACACGTAAACCGATCAATATTCCCGAGGAAATGGCACAATGCTATAGAACAGATTTGCCACCATCCATAGATGGCGAAAAGTTTCTCATGCCAAGAGTGGTAGAATGTGTAGGGACTACGAATCGTCTGCTTGTTATTACAAGGAGGGACACGGATTCAAATGGTCATGCCAATAACGTCAAATATTTGGAATGGGCAATGGATGATGTGTCGGATGAAATTTACGACACAATGCAGATCAAGGACATTCGTATTGTTTACCGTAAAGAATGCGTTAGAGGGGACGAGGTTACGCTGAAAACGCATATTCATGAATTGGACAATGCAAAGGAAGCAGTCACCTTTATTATGGATCAGACGAAAACGATACTAGCAGAGGTGGTAACGCTTTGGCATTAAAGGCCAACAGTAATTGGGAAGGTGCATAAAATGCCCAAATTAAGGTGGGGTTTGGATTAGAAAAATGCCCAATTGCCACAAGCGTGTCACAGCAAATGAATAAGGATAGGCCAAAAAGGTAGAGCCAAAAGGTGGGCTTAGCCTTTTTTTCTTTCCGCAGAAAAAAAGCGACTGCTGTATGAATGAAAAAAAGCATGCCATAGACGATGCCAATGATTGGTATGGGGAATAGTAAGAAAAATAGTAAGAAGAAAAAAATGGAATAAGATAGATGTTTGTGGAGCAAAGAGGAAATATAGAAAAGGTGAACAAGGCAGAAAAAATAAACTCCTATTTTTGGATAAGGGCTAAAGAGTAGGAATGCATCGCTAACCATGGTAAAGAAGGAAGCGAGAAAAACACCATGATAAAAGGCAGCTAACAGGCAAAGGCAAACCAAAAAAAATCTAAACAGATTGATATAAGGACATTGGGCATAAAAAAGAATAAGTAGGTAGAAAAAAGAAAAAAGGAATAACACGCAGTAATCTGTTTTGGTCATAAAGAAAGACACCTCCTCTCTTAGCATACCCCGATAGTTATGGAGCATTCTAAAATAGGACGTTTTATCATGAAAGGTCAAAATGAAAAGAGATTAGAAATGAAAGAAGTACAAATCGGGATAAGAATAGAAACCTCAAACAATTTTTCTGGGTGCGGTAGAAAATGATTTTGAGGTTTCTATTGTTTTTGTAGATACATCGGAATAAGATTAGAGAGATGTTTCTAGTTTCTTACGCATATCTTCGATTTGAGCATCTGTCAAATCCATTGGTTTATAGGCAATGGTAATGCCATCATTTTCATAGCGAGGAATGAGATGCATATGAAAATGAAAAACAGTTTGACCTGCAACAGTGCCGTTATTTTGCATCACATTCAAATGTGTAAGGCCTAATATGGTTTTCATTTGGTTTGCGATTTTTGTTGCAAGGACAAACAAACGTCCTGCAAGGTCGGGGTCGATTTCAAAGATATTTGCAGAATGTTCTTTTGGCAATATTAAAACGTGCCCTTCGTTTGCAGGAAATCGATCAAGAATTACTTTAAATTCCTCGTTTTCATAAATCGTTGCAGAGGGGATATCCCCATTTATTATTTTACAAAAAATACAGTCACTCATGTCAGTCCATCCTTTCGTATTTCGTTTTTTTAAGTATAGCACGAAAGGCTAGCCTTGGACAGTATCATGAGGAATAATATTTGGAAAACAAATAGGTAAGTGCATTGCTATGACTCATTTTATCTGAGGATATTTCATAAAAAATATCACGCAATTCTTGGGTTGGCATGGTTAGATATAAGGTGCGGTAGAAATCGCCATTATCAATTTCAAGAAGCAAGGTGTCTTCTAAAAGTTCCTGCCCTGAAAGTTCTGGGGGCGTACCTATGGGCGTTGAAGTTTCGCTTTCGCCAGTGATTAGAAAATATGCTTCTTTTAATTGATTGATATGTTTTAATTCGTCTAAGTACATTGCCTTTATTACATTTTCCGAAGGTGCTAAGGTGGCGTCGGCCATAAGCGTTTCATAGCGTTTGGCAAGGTCCGCCGATTCTTGCTGAGACAGAGATAGAATTTCCAACAAACGTCTATCTTGTGCTAATTGAGCCATTTGTTTTTGTTGCGGTTTTTCTTTTGTGTTTTCTTTTATTTCTAGAGCGGTGTGGTAAAGTTGTGTGTTTTTGTTATATGGATACATAATAGTCAGGCTCCTTTTTTCTTTTTTGTATTATCTTATGCGAAGAAATTTGGTTTCTTGACTAAAAGATGATAAAAAAATATATGGATACAATGGAGATTTTCTGCTAAGCTATAATAAGTAAATTTTTTGGGGAGAAGGGTGAATAAACATGAAAAAAATCGTTTTGACAGGCGGTGGAACAGCGGGGCATGTTACGCCTAATTTGGCATTATTACCATTTTTAAAAGAAGGTGGTTGGGAAGTGGTTTATATTGGTTCTGAAAAAGGGATTGAGCGAAGTTTGGTTGAGGCGGAAGGCATCCCATATTACGGTATTCCTACGGGAAAATTACGTCGATATCTTTCAAAACAGAATGTGAGCGATATGTTCCGTGTGATAAAGGGCGTTGGAGAAGCGAAAAAGCTGATCAAAGAATTAAAGCCGGATTTGGTATTTTCTAAGGGTGGTTTCGTTACGGTGCCTGTGGTTTTAGGTGCAAAGGCAAATGGCGTTCCTGTTATCATCCATGAGTCGGATTTTACACCTGGGTTGGCCAATAAAATTGCTATGCCTTGGGCAAAAACGATATGCACTGCATTCCCAGAAACAGTGGAACATATTGCTAAGGGAAAGGGCGTTTACACAGGCACACCTATTCGAAAGGAATTGTTTGAAGGTGACAAAGAAAAGGGCTTGGCACAGTGTGGATTTGATGGCGACAAACCTATACTATTGGTGATGGGCGGTTCTTTGGGATCGGTGAAAATTAACGAATGTTTACGAGGAGAAATAGGGAATTTGGTGGAAAAATTTCATGTTATCCATCTTTGTGGTAAGGGGAATTTGGATGAAAATTTTGCACAACAAAGTGGATATAAACAATTTGAGTATGTTTCTTCGGGTTTGGCGGACTTGCTTGCTGCGGCAGATGTGATTGTTTCTCGCGCGGGGAGTAATTCGATTTGTGAATTTTTGGCATTGAAAAAACCGCATTTACTCATTCCTCTTTCAAAAAGTGCTAGTAGAGGGGATCAGATTTTGAATGCAAATTCTTTTGCAAAGCAAGGCTTTGCTAGAGTTTTGCCAGAAGAAGAAATGACGTCATTGGCTTTTTATGAAAATATCATCACGCTGTATGAAAAACGTGGAGACTATATTGATAAGATGGAAAAGAGCCAATTTGCGGACGGCACACAGGGTGTTTTGGGTGAAATTCGCAAACTTGGTGCGAATGAAAAGACAAATAATAAATAGAAAGCGATGAATTATTTAGGGAGGGCAGTATGTTTAAAAAAACAATGTGCATTGTGGTCATATGTGCACTATCTTTGGGATTGATTTCGGCGGACTACAGTAGCGTTGTACGGATGAAAGAATATGAAAAAAAGGAATTTCAGGAAATAGGATCACAACCCATACCGCCGAGCGTTTATCAAAAGCTTTTAGGCAAGGGAATGGATGTTGATTGGAGCAAAACGTCAGAGGGTAGAACATACTATAATGAAAAAACGGTGAAGGCGTTTAAAGAGGCAGGGATTGATCATGTTAGAATTAGAATAAAAGATCCGGCAAATGACGAACTGTTTCAATACCTAGATGAGCAAATTGAAGATTGTCTTGCAAATGGCATAATTCCTGTTATTGCATATCAAGCTGACGAGTTTAAAACAAAGCCTACACAAAAAAACATTGACGAAGTGGTAGAATGGTGGAGTGAGGTTGCAAATAGATATCAAGACGAGTCGTATTTACTTTCTTTCAATCTGATTATTGAACCATCGGATAGTTTGAACAAAAACCCAGAAGTTTTGAATAGCATTTACGAGCAGTTGGTAACCGCCATTCGGAAAACAAACCCTTCACGGTTAGTGATCATTGCTCCGACATATCGTTCTGACCCGAACAATTTGGCTTTGCTTGAAATACCTAGTAAGCACAACCATTACCTCATGGCGGAATGGCATTTTTATGCTTCGGGGCCGGATAAAACCAATGAAAACAAACAATGGACAACAGGTACAAATTCCGAGAAAAAACTAATTTCCCAAAAAATAGATGTTGCTTTGCAATGGCAAGAAAAAACGGGCATACCAACATGGGTAGGTGCGTGGATGCCTAGTAATTATAACGATGGGGATAGTTACACAATGGAAGAGCAAATTGCGTTTTCAAAGTTTATGACAACATCGCTTGAAGATGCAAATATTCCATTTGCAATCAATTCGGATACAAAGTTTTATGACAGAAAAACGAATGAATGGATTACCGAAAGAA
>JBKEAS010000065.1:0-1746 GCA_047972635.1 Anaerotignum sp. | reverse complement strand
GCGATCTTTGCACCAGCCATATTTATCATCCCGATTCCTACCATGATTTCTACTGATGGTCAAGAAAACCAGCAATTATTACACGGTGGAAACTTTGTTAAAGACGTACTCGCTTTTTTTATTTTGATTGCATCTTTGTATAGTCTGAAAAGGAAAAAATGGCGAGATTTTACGCTTATCGGTGTTTTTATGATCGGTTATTTGATTGTAATCGCTTTTTCTAATTTTGCACAGTCGGAACGTTTCCACCTACCGGTACTCCCTATATACCTTATGTTCGCGGCATTTGGAGTCAATCAATTGACCAACAAGAATAAGAAACATTTTGATTGGTATATGGTGGTTTTGTTTTTTATCATTGTAGCTTGGAACTATATCAAATTGGTAGGTAGAGGATTGGTGTAGCTATGAAAATTCTAATCGTTTGCAGTAAAAACTCCGGTAACATAGCTCCATTTATTATAGAGCAAGTAGATACTCTAAATAAATACGGTGTAGAGACAGATTATTTTACAATCGAACAAAAGGGACCTTTCGGATATTTGAAAAGCAGGATGGCTTTAACAAGAAAAATCGAAGAATTTCGCCCCCAAATCATTCATGCACACTACGGACTGTCGGGTTTGTTAGCTAACATGCAAAGAAAAATTCCCGTTGTTACAACCTATCACGGTAGCGATATTAATAATGATAAAGCATTTCTATTCTCCAAAATAAGTATCCGATTATCAAAGCACAATATTTTTGTATCCCATAAGAATATAGAAAAAGCAAATGTTAAAGACAAATATTCACTGATTCCTTGTGGTGTGGATACCAATCTATTCTCTCCGAAGGAAAAAACGGAATGTCGGAAACAGTTAAATTTGGCATCTGACAAAAAATATGTTCTTTTTGCCGGAGCATTCAATAAAACAGTCAAAAACGCGCCTTTGCCAAGGTCTGCCACAGACAAACTCAACAAAGATCAATTATTGGAACTAAAAGGATATACCAGACAAGAAGTAGTATTGCTTATGAATGCGGTGAATGTCTGTTTGATGACCAGTTTTACGGAAGGCTCGCCACAATTTATCAAAGAAGCAATGGCTTGTAATTGTCCTATTGTTTCAGTCGATGTCGGGGATGTAAAAGAACTCTTAGGAGATACTGTAGGATGTTATGTATGTGATATGTATGAAGAATATGAAGTGTCTCAAAAATTACGTCTGGCATTGGAATTTGGTAAAAGAACGAACGGTAGAGAAAGAATTGAAACATTAGAATTGAATTCTGAAACTATTTCGACAAAAATTATTACTATCTATAATCAACTGACCGTATGATGATATGCAAACAATTTATTTGATACTTTACTACGGTTTCGCACGGTTTTTACCAAAATCGACTACTCCTATATTGGGAAAGCTGTCGAAAAAAATTCGTCAATTTCTATGCTCGAGGATTTTCTCCCGTGCAGGAGCCAAATTGAATGTGGAACAGGGAGTTTATTTTGGTAATGGTCGTGATATACGCGTTGGCAATGATGTGGGATTTGGTAAAAATTTTAAAACACTAAACAGAAGACTGACAATTGATGATGAACTAATGATGGGCGAAGATGTATTGTTTCTGGGAGGAGGGCATAATTTTGAAGATGTAGAGACACCGATGGGTAAGCAAGGTGGAAAAGAGAAATCGCCTTTGAAAATCAATTCAGATGTATGGATTGGGGCTCGTGCCATCATTCTTCCCGGATGCCAAATA
>JBKEAS010000319.1:0-6817 GCA_047972635.1 Anaerotignum sp. | reverse complement strand
TTTCATATCCCTTTTGTGCAAATAGCTCAGCAATCGCCTCGCTCTCATATTGATTTACCTTGCAACCAAGGGCATAGCTTGCTGCTTTTTTCATCTTCTTCTCCGTTCTTTTGGTCTCAAAGCTCAGTTACTTCCCGTATGGCTTTTACTACCCCGCCGTCATTATTGCTCCCTGCTTGAAAACGTGCGTACTTTTTCACACCATCCACCGCACCTTCCATAGCATAGCTATAATATGCCTGTTTAAACATTTCAATGTCGTTATATTGATCACCAAAAACCATTGTTTCCTCGGGGGTAATGTTCCATTTTTTTTGCAAAGCCAAAACAGCCGTCCCTTTGGTAACATTCATTAATCCTGTGTCCAGACAGGTATCTCCAGAAGTCACTAAATTCAATTTTTCATCAAGCAGTCCCCTAAGCTTATTATAACAAATTTCAGCACTATCCCCTTCGTGAGAAATCATAGATACTTTAATAATATCTTCTTCCACTTTATATAAATCATCCACAAGACACATTTCGTAGTGAAACACAGAGGATGATAACAGCTCAAAAATCTCCTTACTTCTTGTATAAGTACAGTATTTGGCACAAAGCAAGGGCTCAATCCCCTTTACCGACAATATCTTATCCAAACAGTGCGTGACTTCCTCTTTTTTCATGGACTCAACCAGAATTTCTTGCCCGTTGTCCACAACAAACGCTCCATTTTCTGCAATGACAACAACATCTTCCATATATTCTTGAAAATGTGTCTTTAAACTAGGATATTGACGCCCACTAGCAACAACAAAATGAATACCTTTTTCCTTTAACTTGGGCAAAAGCTTATAAATCTCTGGGTCTATTGTTTTTTTGTTGTCTAACAATGTTCCATCCATATCCGATACAATCAATTTAATCATTTATATCCCTCTTACGTTTAACCAATTTTAAAAAAAATCGGCAATAATTTTAATGCGATATCAACATCTTTACCTGATAACCAAACCAAATATTCTCTCAATTGTTCCCATTTATGCCTTTTAAATGCAACACGAGAACAAATCACTTCCATCTCATCTAGCTTGTCAATAATTTCATCTTTCTCATAATTGGATATTTTCTTCATCATACCAATCTCCAAACGCAAATTGGTAAAATCCACATCCAAAGATAACTCGTTATGTTCTAATTTTAAATAATAGTCCATCAAGCCTTCGTTTTGATACCCGTTGCAACGAAATCCCTCTAGCCTGTCCAATAATTTTTTGATGTTATTACGATAAATCTGTGCTTTTAACGCATTTTTTTCATAAGGTTGAATGACCTCAAGCTCAATACAAAAACCTTCTATCTCGTCTTTATATGTATCTACAAGGTAAGAGAACAATCCTGACATTTTTTCCTCGTCATGCGAATATTCATCCCATATATTACGGCTTTGATCAATATCATCATCAATTTTTTGGTAAAAATCCTTTTGTTGCATAAAGGCTCCACCCTTCTTCACAAGTACCACCATTTTCAAACAGCTCAATATCCTCTTAGTATATCATATCTAAAAACTGCTTTGCAAGGTTTCCAACAAACGCAAAAGAGCTTTTCCCAAAGGAAAAACTCTTTATGATTATTTAAACTTCACTTTCGTCTTCAACAATAACAACCATGCCGCCTAAGCGTCTGTTAAGTTCGCTTCTTGTGATTTTAATGATATTTGGTGCAACGCCGTCTACCTGCGCTTCGATGAAATATGCTTCTTCATTATCGCAATCGTTTTCGTCTAACCAACCGCCAAAAAACGATAATATCGTACGCATAATTTCAACACTATGACCCCAATAATCTAGGTCTAAGAAAATCATACGATTTTTTTCTCCATTTTTAGAAAACTTACGGCTTTTATATACCATTGTAAAAAGTCGTCTTTCTTCGCCTTTATACGTAAAATAAATAGCCATCTCATTGCTTTCACCAAAACGATTTTCGTAACGGTTTACTTTCGCACCTGGATCAAAAAATTTCAAAATAAACTGATACAGCTGTTCAAGTTCAATTTCCTTCGTAATATATCCATAAGTTCTTGCTGTCATTGATGGCACTTCCTTCCTAAATTCACTCTATAATCAAATCATTTGTACACAAAACAGTTCTTACTGTTTGCATTATACAGTAACAAATTAAGCATGACAAGATATTTCAAAGAAAATAAAGTGAAAAACCATGAATTTTCATCCCTAACAATAACACAAAACATCGCTTCTATCTGCCACAGCTTTCTCACCTAATGTCACTCTTTTTTAAAACTAAACTGCAACCTATATTCTGTGCAGATTACATTTTTTCTAATACCTTCTCTACCAAATCGCTACAACGCTTTGCCGCCATTGTGCAGAATTTTTCAAAAGAAATATTCGCATCTTCTCCAGCACCATCAGAAATAGCTCGCACAACCAAATAAGGAATGTTGTTCAGCCAACAAGCATGGGCAATGGCTGCCCCTTCCATTTCTGCACAAACACCTTGCACATCCTTACGGATTTTTGCTTTCCCTTCTTTTGTACTTACAAATTGGTCACCACTGGCAATACGACCAGTCATGATTTGATAATCATGTGGAATTTCTTCCGCCGCTTTTTTTGCCAAAGAAATCAATTCTTCATCCGCCTTAAAATAGCTTTCCGCCATTCTAGGAATGGTCCCTACAGGATCGCCCAATACCGATGTATCCATATCATGCTGTACCGCATCGGTGGAAATTACAATATCGCCAATTTTCAAGTCGCTAATCAACGCACCAGCCACACCCAAAACCAAAATATAATCCACACCAAAATGATCAATCATAGCTTGTGCACAAATAGCAGCATTTACTTTGCCAATTCCGCTTCTTACCAATACAATATTATTCCCGTTAAATCTTCCAATATAATAAGATAACCCAACAACTTTTTTTATAGTAATAATTTCAATTTTTTCCTTCAAACAAAGAATTTCTTCTTCCATTGCACCAATAATACCGATGGTTTTCATTTTCGTCATCTCCGTCCTTTGGTAAAATCTATCAAAGGGTAACAATCTTAGCCCTTATTGTTCATAATACCACAACTACACCTTATATGACAAGCATGCATATTTCCCCTTCTTCCTCATTGCAAAATCCAGACATATTTTGTATACTATTAGGAAAGATAACAAAAAAGGATTGATCGTATGCAACCCATCATTGGA
Source organism: Anaerotignum sp. (assembly GCA_047972635.1). Lineage (GTDB taxonomy): Bacteria > Bacillota > Clostridia > Lachnospirales > Anaerotignaceae > Chakrabartyella. The sequence goes on along the minus strand of JBKEAS010000319.1, from coordinate 3,604 downwards.
ATTACGCCAGACTTTGATTTGTCAGAAAACAAATATAAACTACACAAAGATTACGCATCAGCCATAGCCGATGCCGGAGGCTACCCTATCATGCTTCTTCCACAATCACCTCTGCCTCCTTTTTTAGATGGCGTTGTCTTTAGTGGCGGCGGAGATATAGACCCTCTGCTCTTTGATGAAGAGCCTTTATTTCAAAACGGTGAAATTTCACCTTTGCGAGACAAATTCGAACTCGCTCTTTGTAATGTCGTACTGCAAAAAAATATGCCTTTGTTGGGTATTTGCCGCGGAATGCAAGTTTTAAATATCGCTTTGGGTGGAACAATCTATCAAGATATTTCTGCCCAAACAAATAGCACCCTAAAACATAACCAACGAGCCCCTCGCTTTCACGCAACACATAGCATTACCGTATTAGATGACACATTGCTTTCTTCTTTATTGAAAACCACAAACACAACAGTAAACTCTTATCACCACCAGGCAGTCTCATCCCTTGGTCATGAGCTTCGTGTTTGTGCAAAAAGCAAAGATGATTTGATTGAAGCCATCGAACATACCAAAAACCTCTTTGCCCTCGGACTACAATGGCATCCCGAGGCAATGAAAACAGAAGAACAGAAATCCCTTTTTACAGCGTTCATAAAAGCTTCAGAGACATTTCATAAAAATAGGAGGTAATTATGCAATTTTTCAAACCACTTTCAGCAGTCGAATGGATTTTAGACACATCAGCAATGATTGGCAGCAAAATTTTACAAATTTCCGCAATCTTGCTTCTTTGCTGGGTTCTTATCCGAATATCAAACACCATCACTAGAAAATTCTTCGAAAAACAAACAAAAAAGCAACGCTTGGGCCTAACAAACAGAAAAGCAAACACCTTAAATTCTATCACTTCAAGTGTCATAAAGTATGTGATTTATTTCATTGGTATTTTTACAATTTTAAAATTCTTAGGAATAGATGACAGCTCATTGCTAGTCATAGCCAGTGCGGGTTCTGTTGCAGTCGGCTTAGGTGCACAAAGCATCATATCCGATATGTTGGAAGGATTTTTTATTTTATTCGAGGACCATTATGCAGTCGGCGATATCGTAACCATCCAAAATATTACAGGAACGGTCGAGAGTGTAACCTTACGCTCTACCAAAATACGTGATTTCCAAGGCAAGGTTCATATCATACCCAATGGCACTGTTGGCACCATTACCAACCTATGTGATGGCTTTATTAATGCCATCGTTACCGTAGGCATCTCTTATGGCGAAAGTATCGACAGAGCATTGGTTATTTTAGAGGACGAAATGGCAAAAACAACCGATATCGAAAGTATCATAGAACCGCCTGTTGTGGTTGGTGTTGTGGATCTTAATGACTCTGCCGTTTCCATCAAAATCGTAACAAAATGCCAAATCAAAACAAATTATGATGTAGAAACAGAACTTCGTAAACGCATTAAAAACCGTTTCGATCAAGAAGGCATTGAAATTCCATTCCCGCAACGTACCGTTCATATCGTGCAACAAAAGGAGGCATAACATATGGTTTTTACCGTCGGAGATATTGTTCAAATGAAAAAATCTCACCCTTGCGGATCAAGTCAGTGGGAAATTTTACGTACAGGTATTGATTTTCGAATAAAGTGTTTAGGATGCGGACACATGGTCATGTTGCCTCGGGTAAAATTCGAAAAAAATGTAAAAAAAATCATTTCCGAAACCTCAAGTGACTAAATGCCACATACCATCTTATCTCATAGCGAATAGCTCTGATACGCATATATCGGGCTGTTCGCTGTTTTTCTATTTCTTCCCTTTTCTCCCTAGCTACGCCCCCTTTCTACGCACAAAAAATGCTTATTTTTAATAAAAAAAAGAACCCTCCATATTCAGAAGGTTCTTCACGCTTTATTTTTTTCTCATTTCTTTCTCATTGCATTTAAAATTGCCAATAATGCCACACCAACATCGGCAAACACCGCCATCCACATGGTGGCCAAACCGAACGTACTCATACCCAAAACCACTACCTTTATGCCCAAGGCAAATACAATGTTTTGTCTTACAATAATACGGGTATTTTTTGCTATGCGAATACCTACTGCCAATTTTGCAATATCATCGTCCATTAAAACAACATCCGCCGCTTCTATCGCTGCGTCAGAACCAATACCACCCATTGCAATGCCAAGGTCTGCCCCTGCCAAAACAGGTGCATCGTTAATCCCATCTCCAACAAATGCAGTTTTATCCAATGCACTACCCCTGCCTTTTAATTCCTCCAAAATACGAACTTTATCCTCTGGTAAAAGGTCAGAATGGAATTTGTCTAAACCTAATTCTTTCGCCATTATTTCAGCATTTTCTTTTCGGTCACCTGTAAGCATAACCATAGAACTTACGCCCTTAGCACGCAACTGATCCAAAGCCTCTTTACAGCCGTCTTTTAACGTGTCCGCAACCACGATATATCCTTTATATATTCCGCCCTTTGCAACATAAACCACAGAACCGACGCCATCAAAAGGCGCACAATCAATTCCTTCTCGTTCCATCAACCTTTGGTTGCCCAAAAGCACTTGTGCTCCATCCATTTGATAAGAAACACCAAACCCACCCAATTCCTTATACTCACTCACCAAATCCATTGGAATGGTTTTTGTTTTTTGAAATTCTTTTACAATCGCCTCTGCAATAGGATGGTTGCTGTTTGCTTCGCCCAAGGCTGCCAAATATAAAAGTTCCTCTTTATCTGATGCTTCCATTTCTATCACAGAGAATTTACCTTTGGTTAAAGTTCCGGTTTTGTCAAAAACAATTTGATTTATATGACAAAGCGTATCTAAATCACCGCCGCCTTTTATCAAAATACCATTCTTAGACGCCGAGCCAATCCCCGCAAAATAGGTCAACGGAACAGAAAGTACCAAAGCACAAGGACAAGAAACGACTAGGAAAATCAAAGCACGTCCAAACCACATCTGAAATTCCCCAAAACCCAATATTGGCGGAATGACACTCAATGCCACAGCCAAACCAACCACTACCGGTGTATATACCCTTGCAAAACGGGTGATAAAGCGTTCTGTCTTCGATTTTTTACCAGCCGCATTTTCAACCATTTCCAATATCTTCATTACCGTAGAATCGGCAAAAAGCTTAGAAACCTCAATTTTCAAGTTGCCATCTACATTGATACAACCACTCAAGACATCACTTCCGGCTTCCACGCTACGAGGCAATGCCTCGCCTGTTAGAGCAACCGTATCCAATAAAGCATTTCCTTCTTTTACGATACCATCTAGCGGTATTCTTTCGCCCGCCTTAACCAAAATCACATCCCCAATATTTACCTCCTCGGGTGACATACGTTTTACACCCTCAGCCGTAATGACTTCTGCAAAATCCGGTCGTATATCTAGTAAAGCTGTAATAGATTTTCTGGATCTGCGTACTGCATAATCCTGAAAAGCTTCACCAATTTGATAAAACATCATTACAAATACCGCCTCTGGCATCTCACCAATGGCAATGGCACCAACTGTGGATAATGCCATCAAGAAATTTTCATCAAAAACTTGACCTCTAAATATGTTTTTAAC
>JBKEAS010000302.1:0-1771 GCA_047972635.1 Anaerotignum sp. | reverse complement strand
AAAATAATGATCTTTTTACATCGGGTTCAAGAACTTATGCTGACGCAGGAGAAAGTGTAGTAACAGGCAAAGGCAAAGTAATTGATTTGATACTACCTGTTCTTGTTTTGATTGTTTGTTGTGTAACTGGTATGGTTTACACAGGTGGTTTCTTTGAAGGTACTTCGTTTGTTGATGCATTTGCCGGTTGTGATGCTTCTGTTGGTTTGTTGTTAGGCTCTACGGCAGCATTGTTGATTACATTTTTCATTTATATTCCTCGCCGTGTATTGACATTTGGCGAATTTATGGAATGCCTTCCAGAAGGATTTAAGGCAATGGTGCCTGCAATTTTGATTTTATCTTTTGCATGGACATTAAGCGGTATTACCGGTTTGTTGGGTGCAAAAGAATTTGTAGCAAGCATTTTAGCAAGCAATACAGGCATGCTTCAAATTTTCCTTCCTGTTATTGTTTTTGGAATTGCGATGTTCTTGGCATTTGCAACAGGAACTTCTTGGGGTACATTCGGTATTCTTTTGCCGATTGTTGTGCCCATTTTAGATCCTACAAGCGAGTTATTGACTATAACAGTTGCTGCTACTTTGGCTGGTGCTGTTTGTGGCGATCACTGCTCACCAATTTCTGATACGACGATTATGGCATCCACAGGTGCACAGTGTGACCACATCAACCATGTTTCAACCCAGTTGCCTTATGCTCTTATGGTTGCAGTTGTTTCTGCTGTAAATTATGTTCTTGCAGCGGTGGTTCAAAACTGGATGATCAACTTGCCTGTTGCCATTGTGTCTATGATTGCAACAATCTTTGTTGTTAAAAAAATTCACGAGGGCAAGCAATCTAAAGTTGTGCAGGCGTAATTTTGCCACTTGAAATAGAAAAATTGAAGGACAGCAGGGAAATTTTTCCTTGCTGTCCTTTTTTCTTAAATGCCAAACTCTTTTGGATAGATCATGTTGCCCTGTATAGGCTCAGCGTTTGGGTTTAGTTTTATTGCCATAAAATTTTCTTTTGGTATGCCATCTAAAATTTCTATGCAAAAATGGTCGGCGGTTATATAGCCAAACTTAGGATAATATTGTTCACTACCGACTACGATTGCGTAATCATACCCCATTTGTCTTGCAATTTCATGTCCTGTTTCAATAAGTTTTGTCCCCACACCTTGTTTTTGGTAGTCAGATTTTACAGATAAGGGTGCTAAAGCTAACACCGTTTTCTTGCCAATGGTGGCTTTGGTAAATAGGATATGCCCAATTAAGATGTTTCCTGCTACAGCAACCAAGGATAATTCGGGGATAAAAGCAATGCTTTTTCTTAGTTGAACCACCAAATCTTGCTCGTTTCCATCTGCGTGCTCTGCGGTTGAAAAAGCCTCCTTGATCAGATCATATACTTTTGTGTAATCTTTGGTTTCTTCTTTTCTAATAATCATGTGATAAACCTCGTCTATTTAGTAAATGGTTTACTTGTTTTGTTTTTTTTGTTACAAAAAATAGTTTATTGGTTTTGAATATGTTTTGCAACTTTTAGATCTTCTTTTTTTATATGGTTGATTAACCAATTGCCTACTTGGGTATTGATTTCGCCAACCAATAAAATCGTAGCACCTTCAGCCTGTAATCGTGTGCGTAGATTTTCTACTGTTTGTATAAAATCAGCATGATATTTTTTGTGACTTGCCAGCTCAGGATATTTATACTTTTGTTGTAAAATTTCTTCGTGGCTGAAATGGGTTTTGGTGTACTGGCTTAAGAAATTTACGGTGTTT
>JBKEAS010000300.1:0-2089 GCA_047972635.1 Anaerotignum sp. | reverse complement strand
ACTTGGTTTAAACTTTGTACCCCTAGAAGTCCTTTTCTCATGGGGGTTAAAATTTGCATATCACTTAAACCGTTATGCCCTGTATATTTCGGCAAACGGCTTTTGACCAACTCCTGCACAGTCGTCAAAACTTCCTGTCCATATGCACGGCGTATAAAAAAGAAATCTGTTCCATTTTCGTTTAATGTCGGCTCCTCGCCTTGATTGATGCGGTGGGCATTCATAATAATCGCACTTTCTTGTGCTTGTCGGAATACGTGAGATAACCTCGCTACGCGCAAACGCTCACTGCCTATCATATCCTTTAATACATTCCCTGCACCAACAGAAGGTAACTGATCCATGTCCCCAACAAAAATCACACTCGTTCCCGGTGCAATCGCCCGCAGCAAAGCGTGCATCAAATGCAAATCTACCATAGACATTTCATCTATAATAATGGCATCGGCCTCTATTGGTTCATCCTCATTTTTATCAAAAACTTGCCTACGGTTATCATCGCTAACAAAAGTCGTTCCCAACAGACGGTGTATGGTTTTTGCTTCCACACCCGTCGCCTCTGTCATTCTCTTGGCAGCACGCCCTGTGGGTGCAGCAAGAATAACTTCTTTTTCTTCTTTTTCCAATAAACGTAGAATTGTGTTTATGGTTGTTGTTTTACCTGTACCGGGTCCGCCCGTAATCACAAGCACACCACCACACATTGATTCCATAACTGCCTTGGCTTGTTCTGTTGCAAGATGTACTGCGGTTTCTTTTTCCACTTGTTTTATTTGCTTTTCCAACACATTCAAATCAATCGTTTCAACATCCATAGATAACTCTAAGAGACGTTTTGCAACAGCCATTTCTGCGTAGTAGTAAAAATTCAGATAAACGACATCGCAATCCTCCATTTTTTCTTGCCAAATTTGGCTCTCCACCTGTAACTCACGAATACCATTTTCTACCGCTAACGGGTGCATATCCAAAAGTTCAACGGCTTGGTTTATTAATTTTTCTTTTGGCAAAAAGCAATCACCATTTGTTGCAGCTTGGTTTAAAACATACTTTATGGCAGATTTGATACGATTTGGATCATCGAGCGGAATACCAGCATTTGCCGCCATTTTATCCGCCATCTTAAACCCAATACCAACCACATCGTCTGCCAAGCGGTATGGATTTGTCTTAACAATTTCAAATGTTCTACCCTTGTATTTTTTATAAATTCGCATCGTAAAAGCCGGCGAAATTTCAAAACCTTGCAAAAACATCATAACTTTTCGCATTTCATGCTGTTCGCTAAAAATTTCAGAAATACGCTGTGCCTTTTCGTAGGTGATCCCTCTTACCTCTGTCAGCAAGTCAGGCTTTTCTTCAATAACATAAAAAGATGCATCACCAAAGCGTTCCACAATTTTTTTTGCTGTCTTTGGACCCAATCCTTTAATCAAGCCCGATGCCAAGTATTTTTCCATACCACTTTGGGATGTGGGCATAGATTTTTCGTAAAATTGAACCTGTAGCTGCTTGCCATAAGCCGGATGGTTATTCCAAGTCCCTCTTACTTCCAGGCTCTCGCCCGCATGAATTAAAGGTACAACCCCGACACACGTTATCTCCTCGCCCTGCGATAAAACCGTAAATACCGTATATCCATTGTCACTGTTTTGAAAAATAATATCTGCAATTTCTCCCTTTAAAACAACATCTTCCACCTACACCCCTCCTCTCTTGATAAAAATTGGCATCCACATTTCATTATTTTTTCAGTATAGCACAACCAACCAAAAAAGGGAACTTTTGTTCTAGATTTCACCAGGAAATTTCAAATCAATCAAAGATTTTTATGCTCCTCATAAAAACCGAACTTTCAGTTCGGCCAGAAGCTTTCTTTCTGGTCTACTCCACTTCGTGTCGCACAATTAAAAAAACCGAAGCACACATTCGTGCTTCGGTTTTTATTAAAGTCTTAGTGTTTTCTTGTTTCTCTTGGGAAATTAATCTGTGCCTGTGCCGCAGCCAATCTTGCAATCGGAACGCGGAAAGGAGAACAAGATACATAATCTAGCCCAATCAAATGGCAAAATTCAATGGAAGATGGGTC
>JBKEAS010000272.1:0-2173 GCA_047972635.1 Anaerotignum sp. | reverse complement strand
CAGAGTGAAGGTTATCTAAAATTTCATCCCTACGAATTGCATTCATATTCGTATAAAGTCCTTTTCCAGAGTGGAAGTCATACCGATACAAAGCCATACGCTTCCATTTTGCTAAGGAATGGACAACTTCTGCCGCTATACCTGTTGCAGGCACTTCGAAGCTTACAGGACGTTCGACACCATTTAGGTTGTCATTGAGTCCTGTTGAAGGATCAACAAACAAAGGAGCAGAAACTCTTTTTAATTTTAAAGTTTGAGATAAATTTTCTTCAAAATTATGGTGTATTAAACCAATTGCATTTTGTGTTTCGTATAATGTAAGAGCGGACTGGTAGTCCTCAGGGATAAATGTTTTGCTCATAAGTAATCCTCATTTCCTATTTTTCTTATATCTATAAGAATAACATAATAGTATTCTTTATTCAAGGAAAATACACCTAAAACAGAAGATTTGGAAAATAGAATTTTTTAAAAAATATGTTCAAGGCAAAAAAAGGAGTAGATTTATAAAGTAAATCTACTCCTTTTTTTTGTTGCGGAAGAATAAAATATGTATGGGATTTTTTAAAGCACCAAAAGGTTATGGTTGCTTCGTGGTCCATTCTTCGCAATTCCAGACATCCGTAGCCAGACCTTGGTAGAAGTCAGGCTCATGACAAATTAAGAGGATACTGCCTTTATAAGCTTGAAGGGCTCTTTTTAGCTCGTCCTTTGCTTCGACGTCAAGGTGGTTGGTAGGCTCATCCAAGAGTAAGAGATTGGTTTCGATATTGATGAGTTTACATAAACGTACTTTTGCTTGTTCTCCACCGCTTAGGACTTTAACCAAGCTCTCGATGTGTTTTGTGGTTAAACCACATTTTGCCAAAGCACTTCTTATTTCATATTGTGTATAAGATGGGAATTCTTTCCAGATCTCGTCGATGCAATTAATATTTTCGCTATATTGCTTTTCTTGTTCAAAGTAGCCTGGGAATAAATAATCTCCAAGTTCAGTAGAACCACCAAAGGCAGGGATTTCTCCGATGATACTCTTTAATAGAGTGGTTTTACCAATACCATTTGCACCTGTAAGTACAATTTTTTGACCGCGTTCCATCTCTAAATTCAAAGGGCTAGAAAGAGGGGAATCGTAGCCAATTACCAAATCTTTTGTTTGAAACACATAACGGCTAGAAGCTCTTGCTTCTTTAAAATGAAACTCGGGTTTTGGTTTATCTTTTGCAAGCTCAATGACATCCATTTTGTCTAATTTTTTTTGTCTAGACATTGCCATATTTCTTGTGGAAACACGTGCCTTGTTGCGGGCGACAAAGTCTTTTAGGTCATCAATTTCTTGTTGCTGTTTTTTGTATGCTGCTTCTATCTGTGCACGTTTCATGGCATAAACTTCTTCAAATTTTTCATAATTGCCAACATAACGGTTTAAATCTCCATTTTCTACGTGATAAATCAAGTTGATTACACTATTCAAAAATGGAATATCATGTGAAATGAGAATGAAGGCATTTTCATAATCTAAGAGATATCGTTTTAACCATTCGATATGGATTTCATCCAGATAGTTGGTAGGCTCATCTAATAGAAGAATATCAGGTTTCTCTAAAAGCAATTTGCCAAGTAGAACTTTGGTACGCTGGCCACCGCTTAATTCGGTGACATCTTTTTCAAATCCGATGTCTTCAAGCCCTAAGGCGCGGCCGACTTCTTCTACTTTTGCATCGATGATATAAAAATCATGAGAATCCAATGTATCTTGAATTTCACCCAACTCGTCCATCATTTTTTCTAATTCTTCTGGCGTTGCATCCCCCATGGAATCACAAATCGTATTCATTTTTTCTTCTAAAAGGAAAAGCGGTGCAAAGGCACCCTTTAGTACATCTCGAATGGATAGACCTTTTTCTAAAACGGTATGTTGATCCAAATATCCTACGACTACATTTTTACTCCATTCGATTTTACCTTCGTCAGGCATACGTTTGCCTGTAATAATATCCATAAAAGTGGATTTTCCTTCGCCGTTTGCGCCAATAAAGCCAACGTGTTCACCTTTTAGCAACCGAAAGGAAACATTGTTAAAAATTGCTCTGTCACCAAAGCCGTGATTTAAGTTTTCTACAGTTAAAATACTCATGCTATTCTCCTAAGTCCATAAAATTTACATATGGGA
>JBKEAS010000265.1:0-2077 GCA_047972635.1 Anaerotignum sp. | reverse complement strand
AACCAATACCTTCAATGCCAATCGCCGCAATCAAATCCCGATTGCTGATATCTTGCGTATCCACATAAACCTGTACACCCTCGATATTTCTTAAACCCAAAACTTCATCTGTTCCATCTAGCATACGGCTTAATAACGCTCTTTCTTGCAAATGAATACGATGCATACCAACTTCAAATAATTCTCTTTTATCGGTGCTTTTGCTTTGTTCTGCTCCAATTTCACAAACATAATTTATAACTTCCATCATTGCCGCAAAGTTTCCTGGTGCAGACGTACCAAGCTCCCATACATTTGCATTCTTTGCAAGCAATCTATGATGTCTCATGCTTGCAACACGGTCAGATACATAGGCAAATCCGCATCCCCTTACAGCAAAAAACTTATATGGTGCAAAGTTCATAAGATCCACACCCAAATCTTCAACGTCCATTACAGCGTGTGGTGCGTGTTGTACTGCATCACTGATAATATAAATATCCGGATTGATCGTTCTAGCTCTTTTTACAATTTCTGCAATATCCATTATATTGCCCGAAATATTTGATGCAGCCATAATGCTCAAAACGCAGGTGTCCTTATCTACGTATTTCATTACTTCATCCGGATCGATGCCACCTGTTATTTTATTTGCAGGAACAGTTCGAAACTCGCGTCCTGTTTTTTCACAATAGTATTGCATTGCATCATATGCCGATGGATGTTCAATTGCAGAAGTGACTGCATTGGTACCCCAATTGATATTTTCCATTATAGTGCCTATCCCTTGAAACATAGTCTGGGAAGCAGTCAATTCTGTAATCAAAGCACCGCCCTTTGCACCAAATACAATTTCCAATATCTCTTTTGTTCCATCTTCTACCAAACCTTTTAAATATAACGAACGTGCATGAATTCTTTCCGGACAATCCGGAAACATCTCCATTGAAGCCTTTGCCTCTACTGCCTTTTTTAATCTTAAAGAGCCGCCCGAATTATCAAAAAAAATTCTTTTTCCATGCTCTGGATCCGCATCCGGATAATAAAACTTCTCTTTTAAGCATTGCTGGTATTCTTTTGTAAATAAAATCCCCTTTTCTTCACTCATTTTTTTCTCCTTTGTTTAGATGGTTAATTGAACACAAATAAAGCGGTTTAACCTCCTTTCTGATGATGGTAGAAAATTTTCATATGCATACAGATATACAATGTCATTCTCTTCCACGTTTATGTTCTTAATTGTTCGTAAATATTAATTAATATTCTAAATTATTTATATCATGTTAATTTATGAAAAACAATGTACAAAATAAACAAAAATATTCATTAATTTTTGTTTACGAATAATTTTATTCATTTACACGCAAAAAAAATTTTTAAACTTTATATACCTTAATATTTTTATCGCAATTATTTTATACTGTAACACGCCACAAAAAAACGTGCCTAAGCAAATATCTTTACTAGAGGCACGTTTTTTTATTTTACAATCTGTAAAGCAAACTTTTAAATTTTGCCAAAAATCTCCCAAAATCTTTTTTTGTGGGCTCCGCCGCACATGTCGCCGGGCCGATAAAATTCTAAAAGCTCTTTGCTTTTAGAACCTTTCAGCAATTTACAAAACTCAATGCTTTTGTCAACAGTTTAAGGCACCTACAAAAACTTGTAAGTGCCTTTCCCCATTCTAATTAAAATCCTTCTGAAGTATCAATCCCCACTGTAAAAGTAGCCTCATTCCAAGTCACACCAAAGTCCAAAAGTTCTCCAATGTCTCTTAGTTTGTAATACGTATAATCGTTGATGGTAAAGGTACGTACACTTTCACGTTCCCCATTTAAATAAAGCTTTGCTTTAGAGGTTGCTGCTATTGTATCTTTTGCGACACCCTTTGCAGCTGCAGTCCCTGAATATTTTGTACCTGAAATCAAATTGATTGAGGAATTTTCCTCATCCCAAACCGTATCAAACTGCTTTGATGTGCCATTGACTGCCGAAGCCACATCTCTTAATTTGAAATAGGTATAGTCATCAATCGTATACACCTCTAAAGAAACTGCCTTTCCATCAATCGTAATTTTTGCTTTTGTTGCGTAAGCTT
>JBKEAS010000133.1:0-2660 GCA_047972635.1 Anaerotignum sp. | reverse complement strand
TCTAGCAAGATTTGAGAAGCTTGCTTCCCACCCTGCTGTTTTAGTACAATTTCTTCCCTTTCCCATTCCATCGGCAAAAAACCTCCTTCGCTATTTTTGCGGCAGTTTAGACACTGATTTCGGGCTTTTCCCTTTTTTGGGTCATCTTTCACCCTTTGTCTATATATAAATATATTGATTTTCTGCCGTTGTATTCCTAAAATATGGAGGTTTGTGTAAAAAAGTGTGTTTCCTTAAATGATAACATCTCATAAATAAAAAAAGCCCCTTCTGCACATAACTCCATTAAATAATTATGCAAAAAGAGACTAATTTATTTCTATATTTTTATTTTTTTATCCTAAAATAAAAAATTTGTCATTGCCATATCGCACCACATACTTAAAATAGTTGCATATCATCTATTGGTAAGCAACGAAAAAGAACTTTCCCAATCAAATCATCACAATCAATGACACCCATCTGGCGACTATCGAAACTAAAGCTTCTATTGTCACCCAAAACAAAAACTGAATTAGAAGGAATGGTTAAATCCACGATGCCATTTGTAACATCATGCACATAATCCTCCTGCAATACGATCCCATTTCGTTCTATCCCGCCGTTGGCAAGCAGGCGAATATGATCCCCCTCTGTGGCAATGATCCGTTTTAAAACCGTTCTTTCCTTCCCGTCATCGTCATTATATTGAAAAACCACAATATCGCCCTTCTCATACCAGTTCATTTGTGCACATAAGCGACTCATCAAAACAATATCCCCGTCATATAAGGTAGGGTCCATAGAGCTCCCCTGTAATTTTATGGGCCACAAAAAGAAAAACAATATCATTAAAATAATTCCTGCTCGCAGAATTACATTTCCCCATTCTTTTACAACATCATACAAAATGATTACCTCACAAAATTGAAATTTTTACTACCTATATATTAAATTATACAAGTTTCTACAAAAATAGCAAGAAAAATACAATCAGAAAAGTATCACAAACATTTTATCGACCATACAAAGTGGGGTTGATAAAAATATTGAAATACGTTACACTATCTCTTGTAGGAGGTGATAAAATGCATCTAAAACTAAAAAAATACCTCACACCTTTTTTGGGATATCTATTCATAGCTGTTTTGATTTTTGTGGTGATTTCTTTTATCGCTATTTTTGGTGGCATTTATATGCATCTATTTGGATTTGAATATAAAACTGTGGGTTGGCTAATACTGTTCTTTATTTTGGTAAGTATTATAAGCATACCCTTAGAAGCATTATCAATTTTACTAACACAAATTATGATAAGGATTGGTGTTGCAAAAAAGAACTATGGTTTGGTCTATATCTTTTTTGATGTTTGTAGCTGTTTTGTTGCAATGCAGATTGTCGACCATTTTATGGTTACTATTGTTGCTACAGACCTGTCTACTCTACTATTTGCCATAACGCTATCTCTTATTACAGTTTTTTTCGAAAGCAAAGGATTATCTTAGTCTATTTCATACCAAATGCTCCAATTTGCAAAAAAGATGTTCGCTATTTACAGCAATCATCTTTTTTTATTTTTAATATTAAATAAATCACAGAAAAATTTAAGTGTGATTATCCTACCATTGTTGATGTTAGAAAATTCAAAACAAATTCCCGCAAAGAAATCTTGTGAGCCACAAAGTATGCAATAAAAACTATTATTTAAAACCTTGCTACTATGATTTAATTCAAATTGATGATAAGAAATATTAAAAAAATTTTGAATGCGCATTAAAAATGTGCAGATGGAATGTTAGCTATTCAAATCATGTTATTTCATGATATTTATATTACCTTAAATATTCGATATTGCCATTCCAGTGATGAAAGCAATTTATAAAAGCTAATAATATTCTTATTTTTTATATTTTAGGTTCTTTTCTACTTTGAAATTTCCACCCCTGCCCTAGTAACATTTCTTCTGCCAAGGTGCTATTTTCTTTCTTGACTAAAATATAATCCGTGTCAAAAGTAGATATGGCAAATAAACTTATGTTTGCTTTTGCCAAACAACTTGATATCTCCGCAAGAATACCTACCAATGAAAATTCCATTTTTCCCACAACTCGGAATGCAACCCAACCATCTTCGCGCGTTTCAACATCTTTGGGTACACAATGTGTAGGGCAAACCAAAGATAACTCTTTATCTGTTCTAGACCAAAAGCTAAACACCCCTAAATCCTCAATCTCCCTTTTTCCTGTCCATTTTGCAACAGAAAAATCAGACTCCAACCATTCTAACAACATTCAATATCCCTCACATTTGTTTTTGCACTGTTTTATATTCATCCTCTAAGCGGTAGTAAGCACACGCTCTATATTCGTCCCTAATAAATCTTTCCATCTCATCTTCATCCAAGTTTACCTGACAATAATATTCGTCATATTCCTCGTCATAACAAAAATACATACAAGATTCGCAATTAGACTGCATACATATTACCTCCAATTTCCCAAATCTATCTTTAATCTATCTTTCAAAAAGTTTAACCACAAAGGAAAAACCACTTCTTATTTAAGAAGTGGTTAATAATGGGAGTTACAGGGCTCGAACCTGTGACCCTCTGCTTGTAAGGCAGATGCTCTCCCAGCTGAGCTAAACTCCCATAAACGACTCAGAAGGGACTCGAACCCTCG
>JBKEAS010000277.1:0-2814 GCA_047972635.1 Anaerotignum sp. | reverse complement strand
TATGAATTTAGGTGGTTCAGTGAAGCTTTCTACATGGTTTGGAAATTATTTAGATGACGCATACGACTTGCCTGACCATAGAGAAGATGAGGCATATAAAAGCTGGCACGAGGACTATCAGGTGTATGCTGAAAAGACAAAATCATAAGAACGTTTTTGTTCTTATTTGATTAAGCTGGATGACAAAATTCAGAATATAAGTGATTTTTAAAGAATAGGAATAAGTAAAAGAAGAATTGAGGGTCGCACATGGAAAATAATAGATATCCGTTTGTAAATTTACCGTTGCCATATGAATATGATGAGTTGGAACCATATATTGATACCAATACCGTTCAGATACATCATGAGAGGTATTTAGAAACATATATCAATAAATTGAATGGAATTTTGAAAGATTACCCAGAGTTACAAACTTTAACATTGGAACAGTTGATACAAAATATCCATAGCCTTCCGGAAGGGCTACAAACGCCAATACGAAATAGTGCAGGTGGTGTGTATAATCATCGGGTATATTTTTATGGCTTACAGCCGTCGACAAAGAAACAGCCAGAAAATAGGCTGATTGATTTTATTCAAGCACAGTATGGTAGTTTTGAGGCATTTAAAGCTGTATTTGTAAAAGAAGCCCTAGCTGTATTTGGATCAGGGTATACGTGGTTGGTTTATGATAATGCTAAGCTTGAGGTTGTGAATACACCTAATCAAAATTGTCCGCTGGAACAAAATAAATGCCCTATATTTAATTTAGATGTGTGGGAACACGCTTATATTTTAAAGCATTATAATAAACGGGATGAATATATTGCGGATTGGTTTGAGGTGGTTAATTGGGATAAAGCCAACGAAAACTTTTTGGCGTGCGTTCGTTAAGGTTAAGGTGTAATAACTAAAAAAGGTTCAAGACCAATTGGTCTTGAACCTTTTTTTATGAACCATGAAGATGAAGTTATACAAGGGCAATATTCCATTTTTTCATCCAGTAATTGATTTGGACTACATAAGCCAACATTTGAGGCCCTGCCATAAGTTGCCCATACCATGGCTTTCCGTAGTCAGAGGGACTTTGGATAAAGGTTTCTACTTTTTTTCGGTCTAAAAATTGCAAAATAGGTGAGGTGGAATCTTCCATAATTTCTTGTACCATGGAGGATAGTTGCAATTCATAGTTTTTATCATAAATTTTAGGATAAGGTGATTTTCGTCTAAATAAAACCTCATCAGGCATATAGCCACGACCACATTCTCGCAATAAAGATTTTACAACATCATTTTTTGTTTTCATTTCCCATGGTACATTCCAAACATATTCAATTAAGCGATGGTCTGCAAAGGGTACCCTTGCTTCTAAGCCGTTATACATACTGGTTCGGTCCATTCTATCTAGCAAAGTTTGCATAAACCATTTTTGGTTTAAATATGAGATTTCTCGTCTGCGTGCTTCTGTCGGGGTATCTTCTGCTAGTCTTGGGGTTTCTGCTACGGAGTTTGCATAGGTTTTTGCAACATAATCGTCTATATCGAGGTATTCGATAAAGTCATCTTTTAGCAAAACTTTTCTTGCAGAAAGATCCATTGTCCAAGGGAAGGTGTCTGCTTCAAAACATTCTTTTTTATGAAACCAAGGATATCCTCCAAAAATTTCGTCGGCACATTCACCGGTCATTGCCACTTTATTATAATCCTTTACTTGGTTGCAAAAGTAAAGGATGGAGGACTCGACATCTGCCATACAAGGTAAATCACGTGCGTCAACGGCGTCTTTTAAACAGTCTGTTTGGTTCTGTATGCTACATTCTAAATAGTGGTGATTGGTGTTTAGGTAGTTTACCATAATATCTACATAAGGTCTATCTTGTGAAGGTTGGAAAGAAGATGCTTTGAAATTTTTATCATTTCCAACGAAATCAAAAGAGAAGGTATTTAATTGTTCGCCTTTTTTTGCCAATTCCTTTGCACAGATAGCAGTTACGATACTACTGTCTACACCGCCCGATAAAAAAGTGCAAATTGGTACATGGGATACCATCTGTCTTTTGACAGAATCAATAAGCAGTTCCTTTGTTTTTTCAACGGTTGTTTCGTAGTTATCCTCGTGGGGATGGCTTTCTAATTTCCAATAGCAATTTGTCTGGATACCGCTTTGGGAAATTGTCATATAATTGCCAGGAAGCAATTCATCAATCCCTTTAAAGACCCCTTTGCCATAAGTTTTTGCAGGGCCAATGCTAAAAACTTCGTTTAGCCCTTCTTTGTTTAGTGTAGGCACCATTTTAGGATAAGCAAAAATCCCTTTGATTTCTGAGGCAAAGATCACCTCATCTCCTTGAATGGAGTAAAACAAAGGCTTCACGCCGGAGCGATCTCTATAAAGCAGAGTCATATTTTTTATAGGATCGAAAATTGCCATGGCAAAAATTCCGTTTAGCTCTTTTACAAAGTCTGCACCATATTCCATATAGCTTACTAAGATTACTTCTGTATCAGAATTTGTATCAAAGCTCCATCCTTTTGAGATAAGGTTGTGTCGTAGTTCTTGTGTGTTATACAATTCTCCGTTGTATACAATCACCCAAGTTTGGTTGCCTATTGTTCGTGTAATTGGTTGGTGACCTGTTTTTAAGTCAATGATAGAAAGTCTTGCGTGGGCAAGACCGATTGTTTCTTTTAAAAATGTTCCGCTATCATCCGGACCTCTGTGGTGGAGTGTTAGATGCATATCTTCTAATATTTTTGTATAGTAAGCTCGTTTGTCTAGATAGTTTTGTTTTGGATTGAAAAATCCAGCAATACCGCACATAGTTATACGCC
>JBKEAS010000106.1:0-1946 GCA_047972635.1 Anaerotignum sp. | reverse complement strand
TGGCACAAAGAGATGTTGAAAAAAATGTACAAGAAGATGAAAAAGTTTGTATTTGGAATAAAAGTGGACAAAACATCTCATTTTAGAGGAAAACAAGGAGGATATATAGGTGGAAAATATTATATTTGCCTTTGATGCAGTTGCACCGACATTTAGCATTGTATTTTTTGGCATTTTATTAAGGAAAATGGATATACTTACAAATGACTTTATTACAAAGGGAAATATCCTTTGCTTTAAGGTTTTGTTTCCGTTATTGGTATTTTTTAGCCTTTATGATGCCCAGAAAATAGAGTTTGCTTATATAAACATCATTGTATTTTGCATTGTAATGATTTTGATTTCGGTTTTGGTGTTAACATATTTGGTGCCTAAATTTGTGAAAGATCGTCGAAAAATTAGTGTCATGATACAATGTATGTATCGAGGGAATTTTATGTTGTATGGCATTCCATTTTCCAAGAGTTTAGGTGGTGAGGCAAGTGTGACGCTAGCGACGTCAATTATGGCGGTGACGCTACCTATACTCAATTCTTTGAGTGTGTTTGTCTATTCTGCTTTTTCTGATGTTAAGGAAAATGCCAATGCGAAGGCAGCTTTTTTGAATGCGTTAAGAAATCCAATCATTTGGGGCGTTATATGTGGACTGTTGTTTTACATTTTTCATATACCTATGCCGAATTTTATCCACAAGGCGGGAACGGATGTGGCACAAATCGCAACGCCACTGGCTTTTCTTTTATTAGGCGGACAGTTTGAATTTCGTTCAGCGAAAAAAAATATAAAATTTTTGTTTTTTGGAATTATAATAAAGTTAATGGTTATTCCGACAATTTTCTTATGGGTGGCAGTGCAGTTTTTGGGTATAAGTGGAACAGATTTAATTCCGGTGTTTATCTTTTTGTCTGCACCTACTGCAATTACAAACTATCAAATGGCAATACAATTTGACGCTGATTACGAATTGGCAGGGGATTTTTTGATATACTCTATGATATTTTCAGCATTTACGATGTTTGTATATATTTATTTATTACGTGGTATGGGATTGATTTAAAGAAAAAGGATATGGGTGTAAAAACTGATTTGGAGCTGAGTTTTTGCACGGTAATATGAAATGGAATGTAATGATTTATGAAGGTTCGAAGAAAAGTTCGAGGAGAAGTTCTGGGGAATTCCTAGGACTTTTTTTTGTGCGACACGAAGTGGAGTAGACCGGCAAGAAAGCTGCCGGACTAAGCAGAAAAGTCTTTCATTGTCAAAAAACAACAGCGATGAGGTAAGGCATATATTAGACAGAAGGAGATGGATGCAAAATGCGTAACAAAAACTGTGTAAACAACTATTATAGATAGTGAAGGATATGCTTTTTGTGAGATTTGTTTCATAGTAGATATAGCATAGGTATGATTGAGCGGTGATAAAACGAAGTGTAGTAGAAAATATTGTTGTAGGATGGCGATGGCAATGAAACATGAAAAAGCGACATTTACAAAACAAGCCGTTAAATGCATTTTAGTTGTGGCGTTATTTGATTTACAGCTTTCGTATGTACTTGCCTTTTTGGGACGAGAGCAGATCGCAGAAACTTTGTCTATCACTGTAGTTACGGAAATTATTGCTGTAATGCTAGGCTACTATTTAAAATCCTTTCATGAAACAAGAGAAGAAGAAAGAGTGCGTTTGATTGAAAAAGGGCAAAGTGTGGCGGACGATTTTACAGAGGAGATGAATAGAATTTTTGATAAAAATGAAATGATCGAAAATTTAGAGGTGGGTGATATTGATGATGGGAATTGATGTAATACTTTCTGCCAAAGAAAATTATGGAGAGAAAAGAGATATAAAAAAAATTAAATATATTGTCATTCATTATACAGCCAACGATGGAGATCGAAGCGAGAGCAACGCACGTTATTTTCAGAGAAATATTGTAGGGGCTTCGG
>JBKEAS010000072.1:0-1656 GCA_047972635.1 Anaerotignum sp. | reverse complement strand
CGGAATTAAAAGGAATGAGAGATAAGGCAATGCTTGAGTTATTGTATGCTACAGGGATACGGGTTTCTGAGCTTATCTCTTTGAAGGTTTCTGATGTGAATTTGTCTTTAGAATATATTCGCTGTGGCGTGGAGCAGAGAAGTCGCATTATCCCTATTGGTTCACAGGCGAAGTCGGCCCTAAAGAAATATATGGATAAGGGACGAAGTATGATGATTTCTGAGGGTGAAGATGAAATTCTTTTTGTGAATTGTAACGGAAGGCCCATGACCAGACAAGGTTTTTGGAAAATTATCAAATTCTATGCAAAAAAAGCAGAGATTAGTGAGGACATTACGCCTCATATGTTGAGACATTCTTTTGCAGCACATTTGATTGAAAATGGTGCTGATTTAAAATCTGTTCAAGAAATGTTGGGGCATTCGGATATTTCTACAACGCAGATATACATAAAAGTAACCAACCAAAAGTTAAAAAATGTATATGCCAAGTCTCATCCTAGAGCATAAAGAATGATAAACCGCCAAAAGGCGGTTTTTTTTTGTAAAAATTTTGATTATAGTAGGGTGATATTTGTTGAAAAAAAAAAGTCCCTGCCAGAAAAAACTGACAGGAACCTAAGTACAAATTTGCATAAATGGTTAAATTTCGATTTTTGCACCCATAAGTTTTACAAATTCAACCAAAATTGCCGTATCGCCAGGCCAAGCTGGAGAAGTTACAAGGTTGCCATCTACAACCGCCTTATCAGCATCTACAACGACATATTCGCCACCTGCTAGTGTAATGTCAGGACCAACTGCGGGGTATGCTGTTGCTTTTCTGCCTTTTAATACATTGGCTGCTGTTAATATTTGAGGACCATGGCAGATTGCTGCGACAGGTTTGTTTGCTGTGAAAAATTCTTGCACAATTTCGATTGCTCTAGGGAATAGTCTTACATATTCGGGAGAACGACCGCCTGTGATAAACAAGCCTACATAATCGGATGTTTTTACGGAGTCAAAATCAGCAGTTAAAACAAAGTTATGACCTCTTTTTTCCGAATATGTTTGTTCGCCTTCAAAATCATGGATTGCTGTACGGATGATGTCACCAGCCTTTTTTTCAGGGCAAACAACATCTACTTGATATCCTAAAACTTGTAAAGCCTGAAAAGGTACCATTGTTTCATAATCTTCGGTATAATCGCCTGCAAGCATTAATACTTTTTTTGCCATAATAAATTCCTCCTTTGGAATAGAACAACTTATATTGCATACTCGTTTATGAAATTATAATTGTATTGCTTAAAGTACAGTATAATTCCATTTGTTGGGAAAATCAAGTCTTTTTAAATCTAATTTTATGTATCGTTGAGGTTGTTTTGCAAAAACTGTATACAAATAAAAAGCAATGCCAAGTATATCGGCATTGCTTTTTATTTGTTGTTTCAGATATGCCGATATTAGGTTTGAAATATTCATTTCCTTTTCGTGAGACATATAGGCGAAAGCCTTTGAAAAAACGGCATATTTATGTAGTATTACAAGGCGCTGCTTCGTGGCAGATTATTCAGAAATTACGGATGCAGCATTGGTGGAAATGGCATAGCTGTTTTCCTCATGCTGTTTTGCAGGAGGAGGCGTTACTTCTGCTGCCTTTTCAGCAGAATGT
>JBKEAS010000055.1:0-4832 GCA_047972635.1 Anaerotignum sp. | reverse complement strand
ATTGGTATAATGACTTTTGTAATATGATTTTCCTCGTTGTTAATATCCACAGGAGAAATAATATATTCTTCTGAAATGGGTCCAGCAATCGTATATCCCTGCTGATTGAGCCATTTAATGGCTTTAATATGCGTTTGTATAATCTCATCATTTCGCCCAATATGTAACGCAGTTACTGCCTTAAAGTTACCAAATCGTTTAAACTCAGGCAGATCGTCACGGGCTTCATTGATTTGTATACAAATCTCTAAATCACAATCAGTTTTAAAGAATTGATCCAAAGGGTTATTATGATAAGTCAATATAATCGGCCCTACCATACGCAACTTATGTTGCGACACCATTTCAAATAATTCAAACCAACGGTCCACAGAAACATCGTTATTTTTGTAATTTCTTTTAATGCTTCTAGTAAACAATACATTCTCTGTTGGAATTTCTTCGACACGAATACCTTCTGTAGACCAATTTGGTTGCTCCGTTTCCAGAATGTTGTGTCCCTTTTCCAAGCGGTCAAGCAAAAGCTGTCCTTCTGAATATTGGTTATTCAAATCTTCTATCATCTTACTGATCTCAAGCAATCTTTCTCTAATATAAACACCCATTGCATCCGCATTTCTTTGAGAAACAATTTGGCTAATCTCCTTCAGTGGAATACCCAAATGTTTCAGCTTGCGTATAATAAATAATGTCAAGATTTGATCTTGCGTATAGTAACGATAGTTGCTATCACTATCTCTATAGTCAGGAACCAAAAGCCCAATATTGTCATAGTATCGCAGCGTTTTAATAGGTACGTTACAAAGTGTAGATACTTTACCGATCGAATAATAGTTTTTTCTGTCGGACATATGGCCGACCCTCCTTGCAGTTGTATTGTGGTACATACTATCATTAAGTATAGCACAACAGCAAAGGAGACTCAACCAAAAACGTAGGTTTGAGATTTACTTTTTCAGATAAATTAGATAATGTTATTTTTTTCTAATTCTTTAACAGCTTCAGCAGAAATACCCAATACTTCAGTGTAAATTGCTACGTTATCTTCACCAAGAATTGGAGCAGCTTTTTGTGCTTTATCTTCTTCGCCGTGAATTTTAATAGGAGAACCAGGAATACGGATTGTTCTGCCAATACCTGGCTGGTGTACTTCCCAAAGCATATTTCTTTCTTTAATCAAAGAATGTTCGGAAATTTCAGGAATGGTAAGGATTGGACCATAAGGAATAGAGCATCCTGTGATAATTTCTTCCATTTCAGCAACAGTCTTTGTCACTGTCCATTCTTCAATAATTGGTTTCAATGCTGTCAAATAGTTATCGCAACGATCAATATTTGTTTTGAAACGAGGGTCTGTAATCAATTCTTCTTTGCCCATTGCTGTGCAAAGAGCAGCAAACATCTTGTTTGTACCACAACCCATAACGAAGTCTGCATCTTTTGCATGGAAAGAGTCAAAAGGTGCAATACTTGGATCCTGGTTACCTGCACGGTGAGGATGTTTTCCTGCAATTGTGTACTCAACAACAAAGTTTTCCATTGTAGAGTAAAGTGTATCAACCATTGCTACGTCAAGACGACGGCCAACGCCAGTTTTTTCTCTTTCATAGAGTGCCATCAAAACGCCCATGCAAAGGTAAGCGCCTGTATAGCTATCGCCAACGGAAGGACCAATTTTACATGGAGGGCCATCAGCAAAACCTGTTACGCTCATCATACCACTCATTGCCTGTGCAACGATATCGTAGCAAGGACGAGAAGCCAAATCACCTGTCAAACCAAATCCACTAATTGATCCGTAAATGATACGAGGATTGATTTCTTTTAAAACATCATAAGAAAAGCCCAATTTTTCCAAAACGCCTACTTTGTAGTTTTCACATACAACGTCAGCTGTTTTAACCAATTCAGTAAAGATTTTCTTGCCTTCTTCAGAGGATAAATCTAGTGTAATACCTTTTTTATTACGGTTGATATATGCATAGTAACCGCTGTAATCATTTTCCATAGGACCCCAAGCTCTTGTTTGATCTCCAGAACCTGGACGCTCAATTTTAATTACTTCTGCACCATGGTCAGCAAGGTTCATTGTACAAAATGGACCGCTGTAAGCCTGTGTTAAGTCTAATACGCGAATTCCTTCTAAAGGTCTATTCATAATTTTGTCTCCCTTTTATTAGCATAATGAATTTTATATTTCAAAAAATTTATATTTCAGTGAAAAAGAAAGAGCGGATAAATATCCGCTCTTTCAAAATGCCTTTAAGAGCTTACTGAGGGTGCTTTGCATCCTTGAAGGAAGATTCTTGAGGGCCTCTTTGATTATCTTTTGCGATGAAAAGACTTCCTGTTGCTTTACCACAAAGTACAGGAGGTTCACAAGCTGTTGCACGTGTATCCTGAGGATTTGCGATATCTACCATCTGAGCAACTTTCCAAGCTTCAAATTTACATGTGTAAGACTGGTTACCAACTTTTTCGATCCAACCATGGTATTCCATGAAGTCACCAACATATACAGGAGCTGTAAATTCGATATCTTTGTAACCTAAGAATAAGGAAATGTCACCATCAACATAAACCATCAATTCTGTACCAACATCGCCCCACTGGTTAACAATTCTAGCACCGTTTACTAAATTGCCTGTGTAATGACCATCTTTTGCACTCATCATTAAGTGATGCACAACTTTTTTACCTACCATTGAGAATTCCTCCTAATAATACGCTTTATATTTTTTGTTTGTTAAGTGTTTTCTTAACTATGATTTTATTCTATCTGTTACAGCAAATGGAATGTCAACAGTCCAAAAAATTTTTTTTAGATTAGTTTTATCCAAATTGCAGAAACAATACACCTAGTGGACTGTTTGTATTTTATTTAAAAAAACCTAACATGTCGGCATTTTATAATCCTTCCATCTATCACAGATAAATGAAAATCTCATTTTAATACTTTTTTTGTGGAATTTAACTAGAGAGTTTTTTTGCAAAAAAGGTATCTTTTTCAACTATTTTGCGGGTATAACACTTACTAAAAAAACAAAAATTCTTAACCCCAAACCAAATACATAGATTTGAACTTGGTTCTTAGCTTTATTATGCACATTTTTTTTAGAATTAAACAAAAAATGAGAGTGCTTGACTATATTTTATTGGGAGCAAAAGCCCGCTTAACAATCAAACATCTCTCATTTATGTGTTTTATCTAAACAATAGCATGCGTCATAGAACATATTTATTTTATCTCAGCCAAAAGAGCCTCCTGCGGAATTTCAAAATCCTCCGCTTCGTTAAATGTCAAACACTGTATTTTAATGCTCGCCTCTTCTACAATAATATTACTGTCTACATTTGCTTGTTCCATCTCAAGCAGCTCTATAGTTTTGTCCATAATAATTTGCATCAGCTCTGTCATATTCATTTGGTATTGGTAAATTAATCCATCTTGACCTATCCATAACGTAATTGGTATCCCGCCAATCTGCGTAAGCATCGCCTCTAAATCTTCTTCAGAAAGCCCAACGCTTTGCACTGATGCTAAAATACCAGAATCTATGATGGCTTTTTTCATCACATCCCCCGTTAGTAATCCTTCCACTCGCACGGTTGTAACATTACCAATTTTTGCTGGTACCGCACCCTTAGGATTTTCTATCACAACAAGATATTGCATGATATTATCATAAATTTGATACTGACCTAGGTTGTCCTTTTCCACTTTGCTACCTATCCACCCTGTTCCTGCATTTGCATAAGTGATGATTTTATCATCTGCTTCTTGCATATACATCTGCATAACAAGATCCTGCGTCTGCCCATCGCTCATATTCGACGTAACATCTACTTTCATCTTCGTTGGATTTACAAAAGCTGTAATGTTGGCCTGTGTTACGGAATGAATTTCCTCATTTGGTAGTTTTATCTTTACGTTCATATCCATCGATGCTTGAATACTCGTTATCCTTTCCATAGCTAAATGAGCATGACTTAGCAGTTGCGAAGTAGCTTTATTACTAGATGAACATCCAGACAAAGCCGCTGCCACTATAAATGTCACTACCAAATAGTACCTTCTAAGTTTCATTTTAATCCCACCATTCATTTTTAGTTTTTTGCCTTTACCATCTTTTGTCCACCAACACAGTAGTCAAGCAAAAAGCATTCGTTGCATTTTGGTCGCCTTGCAACACAGATCTTCCTGCCATGGGCAATAAGCTGAGTATTTAATTCAATCCACTTCTCTTTTGGAATAATTTTCATCAAATCATACTCAATTTTAACCGGATCTTCATTTTTGGTTAATCCCAATAAATTTGAAAGACGTTTCACATGGGTGTCAACCACAATACTTTCAATCCCGTACCAGTTTCCCCTAACCACATTAGCTGTTTTTCGCCCTACGCCTGCCAATTCAGTTAATTTTTCTATTTCAGAAGGAACTTCCCCATCATATTCTATCAAAAGCTTTTGACAGCAAGCAATTATATTTTTCGCTTTATTATGATAAAAGCCTGTTGAATGGATGTCCTTTTCTAATTCTTCTATGCTTACCTCAGCAAAATCCTTTACTGATTGATATTTTTGAAACAACCCTTTGGTAACAATATTAACGCGATCATCCGTACACTGTGCTGATAAAATAGTAGCAACAAGCAGTTGCCACGCGGTTTCATGATCCAAATAACACTTTGTAGGACCATACTGCTCCTTTAGTCGAATAAGAATTTGTTCAATACGCTCATTCTTTGTCATTTTCTCATACTCCTTCACGAAAGAAGTATATTTCCCGAAATTACCGAAGATTTCCCAAGAAATATTTCCCTTTTTCT
>JBKEAS010000274.1:0-7561 GCA_047972635.1 Anaerotignum sp. | reverse complement strand
GGATACCTCATTGTGCAAGCACAAGATGTGTTGTCGCTACCACAAAGCTGGGAGGCGTTGCGTCGGGTTATCAAAACGAAAGAAATCAATATGGATAGTAACCGAGATCAACTTGGAACGACGGTTGCCCCCACATTAAGGCCAGAGCCTATTCCGTCGGATATCAAAGTGATTATGGTTGGAAGCAATTACTATTACGAATTGCTTAGCGAATATGATGAGGAATTTGATAAATTTTTTAAAATAAAAGCTGATTTTGATTATGAAATGCCACGAAATGATGAAAATATTTTTAAAATTGCACGTTTCGTTAAGCGTTTTGTGGAACAAGAAAAGACGATTGAATTTGACGTAAGTGCAGTTTGTGCCATTGTGGAACAATCCTCAAGGATGGCCCAGAGGCAAAATAAACTCTCGACAAGGTTTAACCATTTGGCAGAAATTCTTTGCGAGGCTGTGACATGGGCGAAACTGGAAGATGCAACAGTGGTTACTGCAAGCCATATAATAAAGACCATCTACGAAAAAGAGCAAAGGATGCAACTATATGAGGAAAAACTGGACGAAATGCTAGATGAAAATGTCATTATGATTGCAACACAGGGAAGTGTGGTTGGACAAATCAACGGTTTGGCTGTGTTGGATATGGGCAGTTATGCGTTTGGCAATCCCAGCCGTATTACTGCTACGACCTATATTGGGAAATCAGGAATTATTAATATAGAAAAAGAAGCACGCATGAGTGGGCACACCCATGATAAGGGTGTTCAGATTATAAACGGCTTTTTAGGTCAAACGTATGCACAGCAATTTCCGCTATCTCTTTCTTGTAGAATTTGTTTTGAACAAAATTATAATGGCATTGACGGGGATAGTGCATCTAGTACCGAACTTTATTGCATCTTATCTTCCCTTAGCGAGGTGCCAATCAGACAAGATATTGCTGTTACAGGCTCTGTAAACCAAAAAGGCGAAATACAGGCCATAGGTGGTGCCACCTATAAGATAGAAGGATTTTATGACCTTTGTAAAAAACGTGGCTTAACGGGGGAACAAGGCGTCATTATCCCAGTTTCTAATATCAATGATTTGGTATTAAAGGACGAGGTGGTAGAGTCGGTTAAAGACGGAACCTTTCACATTTATCCGATTAGCCATATTGAAGAGGGTATTGAACTTTTGATGGGAATGGAAGCAGGCAAAAAAGATAGCAGTGGAAATTATCCGAAAGAAAGTATCCATGGGTATGTTATGGAGAAATTGAAAAAATTCGATATGATAGCACAAGGGAAACCACAAGAAGATAAATAAATGATAGAACCCCTTATCTAAAAAATTAGATGAGGGGTTCTTTATGTGATTGTGAAAGAAGATTAGAACAGAAAGATGAAGGAAGGACAAGTCTGCCGAACGAGTGGAACACTTGGTTTTTAGGATAAAGCTGAAATATTTTATTAAATTTTTGTTTCAGTTGGAACTTTTTTCTTTTATTTACGACAAAATTTGATATAATACATAAAGTTAATGAAGTTAGGTTTATTGTGTATGGGGAATTTCTTGGAGGTAACAAATGAGATTTAAGGGAATACGACTATTGCTCACTGTTTTGACTATGATGGTTATGGTTTCTAGTGTTGCTTATGCAAAAAATGTGAATATGGATTTGTTTTATAATGGTAATAACCATGCCTATAGCGCTTTAGAAGTAAAGATTATGATTGATGGTGAGGAGTTAATTCCCGAAGATATACCACCTGTTATCATTGAGGAGAGAACGATGCTCCCTATGCGGCTGATTGCGGAGGAGTTAGGGTGCGAGGTGGTTTGGAATGAGCAAACAAAGCAAGCCTTTGTGACCAATGATGACTACACATTGGTCTTTACCTTAGACAGCAATCAGGCAATTAAAAACGGTGAGGAATTTACGCTTGATGTGCCTGCTATGACAGTCAATGACAGGATTACATTGCCTGTGCGTGCTTTGGCAAAAGCGTTAGAGCTTGATATTACATGGGATGACCCAAGTAGGACGGTTTATATCGGTGAGGGTGCACCTACGACAACAACAACGCAAAATGTAAAAGTTACGGGTGTTTCTGTCCCTGCCAAAACAACTGCGACACAGACATTTAGCATTGAAGCAGATGGGGTAATTAATAGCTACGAAGAAGTTTATGTGGATAATTCTAAGGTTGTTATTGATATTAAAAATGCAACAAATGTACTTGCTAGTAAGATTACAGCAACCAATAGCGGAATTGTAACTGCAATTCGTTCTGCACAGCATGAAACATCAGGTAGTGCTGTTACGCGTGTGGTTTTTGATTTAAGCGGGGAAAGAGAATATACCGTAACCCAGGGTGCAGATAAGAAAAAAATTAATATTACTTTTGAACAAGCAAAAGTTGAGGATATTTCGCTTGTTGCCGGCAGTAATTACGATAGATTGGCGATAGACGGAGATGGTGCACTTGGAGCTAGTGTTTCCACCTTATCCAATCCTTATCGGATTATTGTGGACATTCCAAATGCTAAGTCGGAAGCGGAGAGCGAACTAAGTGTAAGTGGACTTTCTTTTGTGACAGCGGCAAGGGTTGGCATGTATAATGACACAACCTTACGTGTTGTGTTAGAAACGGAAGAATTGGCCGATTATACCTGGACGGAGAAAAATGGCGAGGTTGTACTTGATGTGAAAGAACACGTTGTGCAAAACCTTTCTTATAATTCTACTACGAATGTGTTGAGTTTGGGAAAAGCGGATGGACTGGATGTTAATGATATTCAAAAAATAGATCGCCATACAGCAGGCTATTATGAAATTGTTTTACCTGGAAATTATGAAAATGCGTATCCGAATAAGACGATATCTGTTGGAAATGCTGTGGTAAACAACATTAGTGTTTCGACAAAAAATGGAAAGACCACGATCCATTTTGCACAAAGTCGTTATAACGAATATGTGATGGAAGAAACGACGAATGGATATGAAATACAGGTGAAAAATCCAAAGGATGTTTATGATAAAGTTGTGCTTATAGATGCTGGACATGGTGCAAGCGATCCCGGTACAAGTGGCAATGGCTTGGTAGAAAAAAATATGAATTTGACGATGGCATTAAAAGTTGCAGATTACCTAAAGGGCACAGGTGTTAAGGTTTATATGACAAGAGACAGCGACACCTATCCTGCCAACAGTGATCGGGCAAAAATAGCAAACCAAATTGCGGATTTGATGGTTTCTATTCACTTTAATTCAGTTGCCGGAAACGTAACTGCCAACGGCACAGAGACTTTGTATCAGGTGCACGCAAATGACAATAGCAGTAAGCTCACAAGCCTAAAGGCAGCAACCATTATGCAAAGCAACCTAATTCAGGCATTGGGTACGACCAATCGTGGCGTAAAGCAAAGAACGGATTTATTGATTTTAAACCAAACGACGGTTCCGACCATTTTGGTTGAGACGTGCTTCCTTTCAAACCCTGGGGATGCGTTGAAAATTTCCTCAGATACAAATCAAAATGCAGCAGCAAAGGCAATGGCAAATGCGATTGTTACGATGCTAGAAGATTATAAAATAAGATAACGTATATGATAAAAGAAGCTTTACAAAATAAAAATTTTGTGATGCTTCTTTTATTTATAGCTCTTTTTTGTTTGATGGGCGTTGAAATTTTACTTAAATGATTTAAAGTGTCTGTTCAAATACAGAAAGAGAGGATATAATGAGACTTGGATTGAAAAAGGAGGTTTTAGCATGAGATTTGACGATAGGCAAAAAGATGAACTAAGACCCATCAAGATAACGAAGGATTTTACTCGTTATGCTGAAGGTTCTGTTTTGATAGAGTGGGGAAACACAAAGGTTCTTTGTAATGCTACGGTGGAAGAAAGTGTTCCGTCTTTTAAAAAAGGCAGTGGCGAAGGATGGGTTACGGCGGAATATTCCATGCTACCTCGTGCGACACAAACAAGAAATAGACGTGATATTAATAAGCTAAAACTAAACCCCAGAGCAACTGAAATTCAAAGGCTAATTGGCAGAGCCTTACGTGGGGCTGTTGATATGAAGGAGCTTGGAGAAAGAAGTATCACAGTAGATTGCGATGTCCTTCAAGCTGACGGAGGAACAAGGACAGCATCCATTACGGGTGGATTTGTGGCGCTGGCATTGGCATGTGAGAGGCTTTTGGAAAAGGGATTGATTGAAACATTACCTATTCACCATTATATTACAGCCGTTAGCGTTGGCATTGTGGAGGGAGAAGGCCTTTTGGATCTTTGCTATGAGGAGGACTCGGCAGCGGAAGTCGACATGAATATCATCATGAGTGATGCAAAGGGTTTTATAGAATTGCAAGGAACCGGAGAAAACGGAACTTTTTCGGAAGAACAATTAGGGGAAATGCTCCGCCTTGGCAAGAAAGGTATTGTAGACTTGATTGCAGTGCAAAAAAAAGCACTAGGTGGAATGGAACTAAGATAAGATAGCGGAGGGATTTTAAAATGGAGACAATTATTTTTGCTACAAAAAATAAAGGGAAGTTAAAAGAGATCAACGCAATTTTAGCAGATATGGACGTAACGGTGATATCTATGGAAGAAGCGGGGATTGATTTTGACGTAGTGGAAGATGGTACTACATTTGAAGAAAATGCGATGAAAAAAGCTGTTGAAATCATGGAAATTAGCAATAAGATAACGCTTTCTGATGATTCTGGATTAGAAATTGATTACATGGATAAGGCGCCAGGGGTATATTCTGCTAGATTTTTAGGAGAAGGCACACCATATTCAGAGAGATTTGATGCTATTTTTCAAAACCTTGATGGAGTTTTGGAAGAAAAAAGAACAGCCAGATTTGTGAGCTGTATCGCGGCAGCATTTCCTGATGGAAGAAGGCTTATCAGCTACGACACGGTAGAGGGAATAATAGGTTTTGAAGTTAAGGGTGAAAATGGTTTTGGCTATGATCCGATTTTTTATGTTCCGGAAAAAGGAAAATATATGGCTGAGCTTTCCCCAGAGGAGAAAAACGCAATTAGTCATAGAGGTAAGGCACTTCGGAACATGAAAGAATTGCTGAAAAGGGAATTGGGTAAATGAAAATTTTAGTTTTAAGCGATAGCCATGGGCAGATTGACAAGGCTAAGGCTATTTTGGAGAAATTAGAAAAGCAGATAGAGATGGTGTTTCATTTGGGCGATTACGATGAAGATGCCGGAGCACTTGGGTCTATGTTTCCTGATTTGGTGATTCATTACGTCAAAGGAAACAATGACCGTAGGATGGACACGCCATCTCACAAGGTGGTATTTGCGAAGGGGAAACGCTTTCTTTTGACGCATGGGCACCAACAAAATGTCCACTATAACTTGCACACCATAGCCTATTGGGCAGAGGAACAAGAGGCAGATGCTGTTCTTTTTGGGCATACGCACGTTGCTTTAAACGACAATACCGGCAGGGCCCTCTTGTTTAACCCAGGGAGCATAACATTACCAAGGGATGGTAGAGATTGTACGTTTGGGATCATTACTATTGAAAACGGAAAAATTGAAGGAAGCATTATGGAAATTTTGCGAAGTGGTGAGATTAGGCGCCGGGGTAAATAGAAGCAGTTTTGCTTTGGAATACAAGTTCATATTTGCCATATATGTTTATTATAAAAATTGTGGCAAATATGATTTTTTTCCTTTTGATTTTATGATTTGGTATTGCTGAAATTCTAAAGGTGATAAGTTTTTGTAAAAAAGTATTGACTTGGCATGAAAACTGTGGCATAATAATTTTTGCGTAATCGCTTTGAATCAGTAGCTCAGTTGGATAGAGCAACGGCCTTCTAAGCCGTGGGTCGGGGGTTCGAATCCCTCCTGGTTCAGAATTTTGCGGGTGTAGTTCAATGGTAGAACGTCAGCCTTCCAAGCTGAACACGTGAGTTCGATTCTCATCACCCGCTTTTTGCAAGATATATACGTTTTATATTTAGATTTTTATTTTAAGTATAATTATCTCTTGACAATATTTTTTGTTAGAGTTACAATTAGTTTCGTAGCAATGAAATTGCCAGATATGTGGATTTATGTTTTGCCACATAAGATGCTATGAATGTGTGAAAAGTCTTACTTTTCAGGTTTTTGATTTGTTAAAATGAATTGTCTCCTTTTAAAAGGTTTTTGTGTAGAGGGAACAATTATTTTATATAGCTACTTTGAGAGTAGCAAACGCACAAGAAATGTTGTGTGTAGCCTATGCGGGTGTGGCGGAATTGGCAGACGCGCGAGATTTAGGTTCTCGTATCGAATGGTGTGCAGGTTCAAGTCCTGTCACCCGCAGTGTTTAAAAGGTTTTTCTTATTAAATTAAGGAAAGCCTTTTTTTATTGGTGCGATACGAAGCAAGCGTAGATCGGAAAGAGGGCTTTCGAACAAGCCTGCCAGTTAATATAATATAAAATCGTGGGACTTCTGAGGGGGCTTCACTGTTTATGTTTGCTTGCAGTATTTCCTCATTTTGATTTCTCGATAAAATTGATCAGCTTATTTTTTCATAGGCAGAATATAAAAATGAAAGTTTCCCTCTTATGTTATAAATATGTTTTGTTATGGTCATACTAAAGGCATCACTTCTAAAAGAATGAAAGTGCCAAGGAGGAGCGTATGAGAATACCAAAACATATTGGGGTAATACCAGACGGCAACCGTCGCTGGGCAGTGGAGCATGGTATGGGAAAAAAGGATGGTTATGAAAAGGGGTTAGACCCTGGGTTGGCGTTATATAAGGCGTGCAAACAAAGGGGTGTTGAGGAAATTACTTATTATGGCTTTACGGTGGATAATACAAAACGACCGAGCGAACAGCGTCTAGCCTTTACAAAGGCGTGTGTGGATGCGGTGGAATTACTGGCAAAAGAAGATGCGGAATTGTTGGTTCTTGGGAACTTTGGTTCGAAGATGTTTCCAAAGGAGCTATTGCCCTATACAACAAGGAAAACATTTGGCAAGGGTGGAATGAGGATTAATTTTTTGGTCAACTATAGCTGGGAATGGGATACGGGCTATGAGAAAAAGGAAATCAACGGACCATTGAAATCCAAAGATGTTTCTCGTGTTGATCTTGTCATTCGTTGGGGTGGAAGAAAACGCTTATCGGGATTTTTGCCGTTGCAATCGGTTTATTCGGATTTTTATTTTCTGGATGCGTTTTGGCCGGATTTTCAAGAGAGCCATCTGGAAGATGCCATTCGCTGGTATAACCAACAAGAAATTTCTTTGGGCGGTTGAGCGTATAAAAAAGAAAATGAAACATGGTGAAGGTTAGTATGAATAATCTATAATCAATCAAAAAAAGCAAGCGGACGTTTTCCCGCTTGCTTTTTCATGCAAAAAAATTACAATGTTTCAAACTCGTCTAACAATTGTTTGAACAAAGAAAGTGCTTCTTCAATCGGTTTTGCGGTGGATAGGTCGACGCCTGCACCTTTTAATAAGTCGATGGAATATTCGCTATCACCCTTGGAGAGGAAATCCAAGTAGGCATCAATGGCAGGCTTTCCTTCA
>JBKEAS010000010.1:0-12602 GCA_047972635.1 Anaerotignum sp. | reverse complement strand
GGCCTAAGGTTGGATTGTCTTATGTTTATGGTTTTTGCCTTAATTTTACTGGCAATCGCTTTGGTGGATTTGGAAACGGGGATTATTCCTGATGGACTCATTCTTGCGGGAATGATTAATTTTGTTTTATTTACTTTTTTAGAAGGGGAAGATGTTTTTTCAAACCTCATTCAAGGAGTAATCAATGGATTATGGATTGCTGTTCCTATTCTTATTCTTTCTTTGATTATGGAGTATTTTTTAAAAAAAGAAAGTATGGGTGGTGGGGATATTAAGCTGTATTTTATGATAGGGCTTTATTTTAGCCTCATGTGCAATGTTTTTTTGGTTTTCTTATCTTGCGTTTTTGGAATTGCGTTTACACTTATTTTTCAAAATATTCGTGTTGGCGATGAAGAAAATCCTATGGCGTTTCCGTTTGGTCCATCGATTGCGGCTGCTGCTATGGTTTGTGTTTTTATTGCAAAACCTCTGGTACAGCTATATTTGGGATTGTTTTAAATATATAAAGTTGAATATAACCAACTGTTTTTTTACAGCTTGGATAATATAGAATTGTTTGTTTGAATGAAAGTAAAAGATAAAATGTTTATTTGTGATATATAGGGAGGCAACAATGGCTAAGGGGTATACAGGAATAATCGTTGGAGAAAGTAGTATTAAAATGGTCCAAATTAATAATGGGATTCCGACAAAAACTGCCATAGAAACGACACCAGATAATTTGGTTCGAGATGGACGCATTATGTCATTTGAGGCGCTTGTGGATATTTTAAAAACAATGGCAAAAGCCAACCAGATGAAAAATAAAAATGCAGTTATTGTTTTGCCTTTAGAAGAATGTTATTTGCGTAGAACCAAAATGCCTTATATGCCTACCGACCAATTGGGGATTAACTTGCCATATGAATTTAGAGATTATATCCACACAGATCAACAAGATTATTTATATGACTATGCTGTGGTAGGGAATGAACTAGATGAGGAAGGGAAAATAGCTTCTTTGGAATTGTTGATTGCTGCCATTAAGAATACTTTGATTGAAAGTTATACGAAAGTTGTACATCTTTCAGGTTTTAAAATGAAGATTGCTTTGCCGAATGCTTGTGCGTTTCAGAATATCATTCGTGCTTATGAAGACGAAAATCCAGAACATCCACGTAGTTATTGTATTGTAGATTTAGGACATTCGGGAATCAGAGTACATTTATTTAAAGATGGTATTTACGAAGCCACAAAAGTCATTGACTATGGAGGTAGTGCCATTGACTTTGTGATTGCAGAAAATTTGGATGTAGATATACACACTGCTTCGTCTTATAAGATTAAGAATTATGAAAACGTGCAAGAGTCAGAATTTTGTAAAGAACTCTACGATAAAATGGTTATTGAAATTTTGCGTTCCATAAACTTTTTTAACTATAATAATCAAGATAGCGAATTAAGGAATGTGTATTTTTGTGGTGGTTTAGCAAAAATTGATGCACTTATGGAAATGCTTCGTTCTACGCTAGAAGTGCAGTGTCATAGCATTGCTCAATTGATGCCCGAATTAGGTGAGGATGAAAACTTGGACTTAATTTGCACAGCAATAGGGGCAACTTTGCAATAGGAGGTGATTTATTTGGGGTTCTTAGATAAAAAAATTGGTGTCAAATATCCGACAAAAACACAAATTAACTTTGCCAAGAGAGAAGTACAAACTGTAGAAAAAAAATCTAGGTTTTATTTAATAGCATTTATTGTTGTTGCTTCCATAGGTTTTGGGAAAGTGGCTATATGGGATTTGTGGCAAGATGTAAATCGTGCTGAGGCAGATATGCAAGAGGTAAACGTGCAGCTAGATGAACTTAAGGTTCAAAATGCAGTGTATGAGGATGTTTTAAAAGAGTATAACGAAAGTGTTTCATTGAGTATGAACACGCCTGTTATTGCAACTTTTTCGGAGAGGTTAGACTTGGTAAATGAGTATTTAATTTCAAAAGCGGAAGTTGAGTCGTTTAATATTTTGGAGGACGTTATTACAGCTCGCATTTTGGGCGTAAAGCTAAATGAGATTTCAACGATTTATACAGATCTTATGAAAAACGAGTTTGTTTCAAATGTGCAGGTTTATACTGCAGGTACGGATACCTCGAATAGCTCTTTGACGACTGCAACGATGACGATTATTCTTGCGGTAGACGAAACAAAAATCGCATCAGAGGATGAGGAGATGAAGGCCACCAATGAGTAAATCATTTACGAAACGTGAACAAATGTTGCTGACAATATTAATATGTATCTTGTTTTTTGCGTTATATTATTTTGTGATAGCCCGTCCTTTCTTGGAGCGTATTGATGCAGCACAAAATCAAATAACGACACTCAATGACGAGATTGTAGTGGAGATGGAAAAACTAAAAAAAATCAAAGTGATGCGAGAAGAAATTGAAGAAGCATCTGGTTATCAGACAATTATACCGGATTATGATAATTTCGAAAATGTTATTCAACAGATGGATATATTCTTAAATGGTTCAATGGAATACGATCTTGCTTTTGCAGAAACATCTGAGGAAAATGGTTTGTTCTATAGACCAATTGATGTTACGTTTAGTTGTAGAAATTACGTGGATGCACGAAAAATTATTGATAACATCTATGATAGTCCATATAAAAGTGTTATTGATAGTGTGAGCGTTGACAATATTGAATATAACCATGAAAACATTGTAAAATATTCGGTTGCGGTTACAATGACTGTAATTTTTGTTGAAAAGAAAACGCAATAAAGGATAGAAAAATGCTTGGAATGCTTGCTGGAAAAGATCTAGAGGTTGAATTTGCGAATTATATATGAAGATTGGTGGAATATGAAGCTGTTCAAATAAAGAATGATAAAAAGAGGGGGATTTGATGTGGAAAAAATGAACCTAAAAGGCGTTGCTATAAAAAATATAATTATAACTTTAGCAATTGTAATAGCTACGTTGTCTTTGCTATCTGAAAAAAATGTAAATGCAGCACAAACAGGCGTTTTCAACTTGAACAATCTTACAATAAAGGCAGATACCCTCCCAGGCAGATCTAATGTTGAGATTGATTGGGAAGATTATAAAATAGACGAGAGCAATAGTACAACGAATTATTTGGTTGTGCGTAGACCGGTGTATTATGCTTCAAACCACACGACAATTGAAAGTTATGGCGAGTGGGAAGCAAGAGGCAAATACGGTCAGACAATTAAAGTTTTGAATGTGTATCCTGATGCAGAAAATTCAAAAGGTTTTGCTGATTGGATGGCGGAGAGGAGCAAAGTAGATAATGTAGATATTCAAGTTACCTCTCAGACATTAACAAGTTTTAATAGCAATCCTTTTCAATATTTAAAAAAAGCAGCGGATGGTAGTTATAATTATGATGTCATTGTTTTTGGTTTTTTAGATTCAAATAATAAAAAGAAAATTGCAGCAACTGGCACTACAGTGGTGCAGGATTTCATTGATGCAGGTTATGGCGTGCTTTTTGGACATGATACCATACAGCATACTACAATAAATTTGGGATTTAATGATTTAATTCAGAATAACCTTGATATTATTATTACACAACCAGATAGAAGTAGATGGTTTTATAGTGAAAGAATAGCTATTAAAAAACAAGGTAGCCTTACAACTTATCCATTTGACATTAATGGTGCAGATTTAGCAGTGTCTATGACGCACTCGGTTGGGCAGTTGCCGGGAAATAGCAAAACAGGTGTGCCTAGTAATGATATTGTTTTTATGACACTTGAACCAAATTATTACCCATCATCTGGGGATGGTCCTTATTTTAATTATAATGTTTCAAATAGTGGAAAAGGGCCGAATGCAACAATGTCTTATAAAGTAGGATCAAATCCAACATATAACTACGTAGGAAATGCATACCTTTATAAAAAAGGAAATGTGGCGTTTATCCAGTGTGGACATAGCGATGGAAAAACGAGCGAAGCAGAGCAGAAGCTACTTGCTAACTTAATGTATTCCTTATCGCAAGTAATCAATGTAAAGACGGATATCATAGATCAAACTTTGGATGATATTTCTCCATCTGTACCGGCTGATGAAAATGCCGATTTGAAATTTGAAACATCAGACTTTGGTGTTGGTTATGAGTACAGAGTCATTGCTTTTCCAGTAGGCTATGATATGAAACAGATTAGTAAATCTGGCTTGCAGGCTGCTTTGAGCTCAGGAAGTTCTTATAGTAGCGATGTAGTATTTTCTAACTCACAGCTAACGGGAGAGATAACTGCGGGCATCAAAGGTGGACCTGGTTATGAGAGTGACACAGACAAGGCTACATATAGATATTATTTTGATAAAAACGCTACTAGTACAAGAATAGCATCT
This sequence comes from Anaerotignum sp., assembly GCA_047972635.1. Lineage (GTDB taxonomy): Bacteria > Bacillota > Clostridia > Lachnospirales > Anaerotignaceae > Chakrabartyella. Next base: position 8,223 of record JBKEAS010000010.1, on the reverse strand, counting down.
GTTGAAGTGCCCGGGAAAGAGGATACAACGGATGATTTTTATACATTAGGTTATAATGAAGCTTTGGATATTAATAAATATTATCCAAACCCTTCTGTTGTTTCAGACAATTTATATTTGCATATTGTGGCGTATGATAGAGCAAATAATGCCAGTGATGCAGGTAATTTCCGTGTAAAAGACTTATTCGAGGTTGCGGATGCAACGCTTAAATGTGTATACGTTGATGAAAATGATGCAGAAATAACGCTAAAAACAGAAATAAAACTTGCTTCTGAAAATGAAAACCAGATAGTAGGAACAACATTTACATCGCTCATTGAACAAAATGTTGCCTACGACGGGGATAATTATATCTATTCTCATGCAGTGCCTACAGAAGGATATATTACGTTAGACGCCACTTCGTCGAATAATGTTTTAACTTATGTATACGATAAATTGGTGACAAAACATATTTATTTGGTTGAGAACAGACCGGCAATTAATGGCGGTACTGCAACTGAAAATATATTTCCTTATCAAGAGATTACAGGTAGAGCAGATGAGGTATTAGCTATTGATAAAGTTATCCCAGATTATAGTGACCAAGGGTATACATATCATGGATGGTCTCAGGGGACAGAACCTAATTCAACCCTTCTTTCAACTTCAAATGAATTGACTTGGGCGGACGATAGCAATAATGTGTACCTTTATTATGACAAAGATGTAGCAAGTGCAGAAGTCACGATAGAGAGAAGTGACGGGAATGATTTCGCAAATGGCAAACAGTCCTATACTTACAATTTGGAAGGTTATGTAGGTGAGACTGTAACGGTGACTGGGGCAAATATTAAGTCTAAAATCACTGTAGCTGATTTGAATTGCTTTTCAAATAGAAGCGTATTAGATGAATACAGACAGGAATTTACGTTGCAAGACAAAGGTGATGTTTATTCGGATACCATTACGCTTGAGCCAAGGCAGAAAAAGATACAATATGTTGGTACGAACTATAGTGCTGGTGGCACACTTGAAATAATCGAAATACAGTATAAAACCTATGGCGTTGAGGACACTGAACAAATCTTAGCACCTGCGAAGATTAGCGATAGCTCTGATGGTTCTGGCGATTGGATAAATTCTGTAGATGAAACAAATGGTGTATATATCTTTGTAAATTATGCAAACAAGGCTGATTATGAGATTGCATATTATAAAGGAACAAAACCTTCAGAAGCATACAATGTTGAAGCAAATTATTTGAATGTCATCAGTGATAGTTCCATTGCTACGAAATATACAGATATAAATTTAAACGTAGCACAACCTGCCAATATCCCAATTCTTGAATTAAAAGAAATTTCGGGTGTAGTAGGTGCATCTGAACCGGTTGACTTCGTGGTAGATAGTTATGTAGTGAGCAATGGTAGTACAACCAAAAATTTCTCAAAAAATGCTGATTTGAATACAGTCATTCCATTTAAAGACGAAGCGGGTGTTGCGCAGATTGGCGATTATACAGTAAATATTTACTATAGGCCATATGCAAAAATTACGCATAACGAAAGTTTGTATGATGCAGCAGGTGAAACAGTGACGCTGACCAGAAAAACAGAGTATGATGTTTTGTATGATGATGCAGAAAAATCAATTTCATCATCATTGCCACTAGATGAGTATGCGGTGGATGTGGCAGGGGATGGCTATTACGCCAACGGTAAAATAGCCGTTGAGGCAGATGCTTATAATTTGACGGTAACGACAAAGTACGTTCCACTTGTTTACGATTTATCTGTTGAAAGCATTGCAATTACAGCTAGAGGATCAAAACAATACCAAGCTTATGTATTTAAAAATATACCAGTTAAAAAAACGGTAGAATTTGCACCGCCTAATTATGAAGCATTTGGATATGTTTTTCATGAAGCTGTAGCGATTGATCCGGCGAAGGATACTGATATTACGCAAAGTGATAGCATGAAGATTGTTTTTGATCCAAAGATAGACCCTACGATAAGCGGAAATTCCTATGGGATGGAATTGATGTATAAGCAACAATCAAAATTAATTGGGAGCTATGTTGTAAATAGAAACGGGGAAGATCCTTTAACAGGTGAAATAACACAAGCAAGTTATATTGGTGATGAGGTTTCAATTACAATTCCTTCCGCTGTTGGGTTTGAATTGGCTCATGCAACTTTAGATGGAGTTGACTATGCTGTAGAGGCTGGGGAAAACTACACGACAATTGTTTCAAAACCTGTTCACTATGTGTATTTAGAGTATAACGAGATGAAATACACAGCGGCTGTTTCTGTAGCATCTGGCAAAGGGGAAGTAAGTGGTGGCGAGTATTATGCTAATGAAAAAGTTTATTTAAACGCAAAACCAGATGAAGGTTACAAATTCGATCACTGGGATTATGATCATAGTTTAATATCAATTGTTGCTGATCCAAGTATGCAAGATTATTATTATTTTACAATGCCTAAGAGCAATGTAACGATTAAGGTATATTTTACAAAGGATAGCGGTGGATCTGGATCTGGTGGCGGATCTGGCGGTGGATCTGGCGGTGGGACTACCGAGGTGCCCGATCCAGGTGATGGTGGCGATCTGATTGATTTGATTCCTGTAGTACCAGAAAAACCAACAAATCCTACACCAGATGATATTCTTGATTTAGCAAATGATCCATTTTATAAACTCGTAAGAACATATCAACCATATCTTCATGGCTATCCAGAGGGAACGGTAAAGCCAGATGCTTCCATCAGAAGAAGCGAAGTAATGGGGGTTATTTATAATTTATATGGTAATGGATATGTTTCTGATATGAAATCATTAGATCATATATCTGATGTTAGTCAGAATGAGTGGTATAGTGAAGCGGTTGCATTTAATGTTGATTTTGGTATTATTACTGGCTATGAAGATGGCACCATTAGGCCAGATCAAGAAATAACAAGAGGTGAGCTTGCTGTTATTTTGGCTAAATTCATTGATGGAACAACAGGCAGTGAGGATTTGCCGGACTTTACCGATATTGATGGCGAATGGTCAAAGAACAGCATTGTGAAATTGTATCAAAATACGGTTGCCAGTGGCTATGTTGATGGTACTTTTAAACCGAAGGCGAATTTGAAGCGTTCGGAGTTTGTTTCGATGGTCAATAGACTCATTAAGCGACCAGAAACTTATAACCAAGAAGTAATATTCTTAGATCTTCCAACGACACACTGGGCATATAAAAATATGATGAATGCTGCAAATGGTAGCTATATAGACATTAAATTACCTGATAACATTCTTAATGCAATTAAAGGATAGAAGTTAATGTGTAGTAAAAATGTCATGATGTGTATAAGTAAAACTAGATAATTAAAAAAGGCAGTAATTTATGTAGATGTTACATTAAATTATTGCCTTTTTTCGTTGTCATTTACTATGAGACAAAAATGGTTGGGATTTAATTCCAATATGTTTTAAATTATAATTCATAGTAGGTCAAACGGTTTGACATAGTTTTTATTGACAGATGGTGTAGTGTATAATATTATATTTATAGATGAATTTAGAATATAACAGCATGAGGTGAATTATGAGTAAACTCCAAGGTGTAAAAATCGGTGATTTAGAAATAAAGGTACCCATAATACAAGGTGGGATGGGTATAGGTATAAGTCTTTCAAATTTAGCAGGAGCAGTAGCAGCACAAGGTGGTGTAGGTGTTATATCTGCAGCACAGCCGGCATATAAAAAAGAGAACTTTGCAAAGAATCCATTGCAAGCGAATATGGAAGCTTTGGCAGAAAATATAAAAAAGGCAAAAGAAATAAGCAAGGGTGGTGTAATCGGCGTTAATATCATGCGTGTTGCAAAAGATTACGCAAAGTATGTGCAATGTTGCGTTGAAAGCGGCGCAGATGTTATCATTTCTGGTGCAGGGTTGCCATTGGAATTGCCAGAATTGCTTAAGGATACAAAGGTGAAGTTTGCTCCAGTCGTTTCTTCTTTAAGAGCTACGAAATTATTATTTAAAAAATGGGATAAGAAATTTGGACGTGTTTCAGACTTTTTGGTTATCGAAGGGCCAAAAGCAGGTGGTCACTTAGGATTTAGCGTAGAAGAAGCAGAAAATTTAACGAATGAAGAATATGACGATGAGGTTATAAAAATAGTTGAGTATGTAAATAGCTTTGAAGAAAAATATGGACATATTCCTGTGTTTTTTGCAGGTGGTGTGTATGATAGGGCAGATATTGATCATTACTTAGATTTGGGTTGTAGCGGAGTACAAATGGCAACAAGATTTGTAGCTACACAGGAATGTGATGCACATGATGATTATAAACAGGCATACATTGAAGCAAAAAAAGAAGATGTCATGATCGTGAAAAGTCCAGTAGGCTTACCAGGTAGAGCGATACGCAATACCTTTACGACGGAAAGAGAGACGAGTCGTCAGGCTGTTGATAGATGCTTTGCGTGTATAGAAACTTGCGAAGCGGCAACAACGCATTATTGCATTACGCAAGCGCTGGCGAAGGCAGCATTGGGAGATCGAGAACAGTCACTTCTTTTTTGTGGCGAAAATGTCTGGCGTGTGGATAAAATGACAACAGTAAAAGAAATATTTGACGAGTTGAATAGCTAATATGTGTAAGATTGCCTTGGGTTAAGATTTATTAACCCAAGGTTTTTTTGTTTGAAATTAGGGAGAGGACATTGTTGTAAGGAGGCATAAAAAAAGAATTAAATGGTTTTGCTTATTATAATTATGAAATAAAATGAGCACAATATAACAAACTTGAGTGGGTATTTGTCCGCAAACGTAGACAAGTATATATCTTGTTAACATAAATTTTATTTCGCTAGAAAAAATTATATCTTTTGTAAATTTTTTCTATACAATAAACTTAATATAGAGTATAATGTTGTATACTAGTATGGAAATGAATAATTCATGAAATGACGCTATGCAACCATGATAGCGAACAAAAAGTCGAATATTTTAGAATTTTTTATGAAGTTAGAAAATAGCGTGCTCTTTGATTTTTATGTTGCTGATATCTTTTAACAAATAAACAAAAAAACTATATATTAATCGTATAATGATTTATCTAGATCATTTTTTGTGTATTTGGAATATATGCTGATTTTTATGAAAGTGATGTAATAAATGTGGAGAATTAACGCAACATAACTTGTCAAATTAAAAATGTAAACGAGAAAGAGTGAAGTTGTGATTAGGCCAAAAGGAACAAATTATACTAGAAATATAAAGCTTTTAATTGGAGGGCTGATCTTATGTGTTATGGTTTTATTGCTGTCAGCCACTTTTTTATTTCGAGTCATCAGTACAAATGTCGATAATGGACTGAGAGATCGTGAATATAAAAATGAAGTCATAAGTTTGATGGACCTCTCAGAGCACCAATTATACTTGGTATCAAATTACGTCGTTACAGGTGAACAGAAGTATCTTTATGATTATACTTATGAATCAGACTTTAAAAAAGAAAGAGATGAATCTTTAAGAGAATTATTCAATTTGGGCGTCACACAAGATGAAATAGATTTGATTATTAAAGCAGTAGAAGTTACTGTTAAAACAGAAGAGATAGATAAAAATGCCATTGCTTATATGAAAAATGGTGAAACAGAAAAGGCGCGGAAACTTATTTTTTCGACGGAGTACGATAGAAACCGAGAGAATCTTCATACAACACTAACGAAATTAAAAGAAATCATCCACATCAGAATATCTGAAGCAAATAGTCTCATATTTGATAAGGCTCGTGTGGTATTTATTATGATCAGTCTTGTTTCCGTGGCTACCAGTTGTATTGCAGTTTTTGTGTTAATTAGCTTTTTGAAATTAAGAGAATGGACAAATTTTGACGAATTAACAGGTTTGCAAAATAGAAATGCCTACAAAGAAAAGATACAGAAGTTAATTAAGGATAAGCCGGATAATTTTGGGGCACTTATTTTTTGTGATATTGATAATTTAAAATTTATTAACGATTGTTATGGACATGATAACGGTGATCGTTATATACAAGCTTTGGCAAATAATTTGAAGCTGTTTGAGAAATACCCTTCAGTTATAGCAAGATTATCTGGTGATGAATTTGTGATTTATATACATGGATTTAACACAAAGGAGGAAGCGACCAGTGTAGCAGTTCTTGGAATTGAAACAATAAAGAAATCTTACTTTATCACTACACTACGTGTTGAGGAAAAAATAAGATTTTCTACTGGTATTTCTATTTACCCTATAGACTCCAGATATATTGAAGAGCTGATAAAGTTCGCTGATTATGCTATGTTTAAGATGAAGAAAACGTCTAGAGGTGAGATTGCTTTTTATGACAAAGTGGCATTTGAAAATAGCACTTATTTGCTGGCAAACAGAGGATATCTAGATGAACTATTAGAAAAAGAATTGATTGATTTCGCATTACAACCAATTGTAGATGCCAATACACTTGAAGTCTATGGGTATGAGGCGTTAATGAGACCTCAGACTGATATGATTGGTACGCCTTATTTGTTATTACAACTGGGAAAAGATGAATCGAAACTTGACAAAATTGAAAAGTTGGTTTTGAAAAAAGTATTTGAAAAGATTGATGCAAATTTTGATGTTCTTAAAGATTATAAAATTTTCATTAATAGTATTTCAAATCAAGTTTTGTCGGAATATGAACTGGATGTTTATATAGCACAATATCCAAACATCTTTAAAAATATTGTTTTAGAGATAACAGAGCAAGAGTATGTGGATGAAGAAGTATTAAAGAGAAAAACAGATATGTTTAGAGCGTGTGGGGCACTGATTGCACTTGATGATTATGGTTCTGGATACTCTAATGAATTTACATTATTGAGTCAATCTTTTGAAATCATTAAGATTGACATGAAGCTCATTCGAAATATAGATTTGGATACAAAAAGACAAGAACTATTGCAATCAATTTTAAAAATTGCGAAAGTTAATGATTACAAAGTGGTTGCAGAAGGGGTAGAGACTGTAGAAGAAGCTATGGTATTAATAACCCTAGGCGTTGATTATTTGCAAGGATATCTTCTAGGTAAACCGAATTTGCAGATACAAGGAGTGGATGAAAGCGTAGTGCAAAAATTAAAATCTATGAGACAAGGTTAATTTATCAGTAATTTATATTGTGTATTTATCTTATACAAAATTAATTTCGACGATAATGTTAAATTCTTGTTAGTTTTAGTTTTTAAATTTCAATGGTTGAATGTTATTTATAATATTTGAAATTGCATTGCCAAGATAAACATAAGCATAAATTTATATTTTCGTTTAGATTTTCAAGTGTCTATTAATGAAGCTCTCTTTAATCTTTCTGAGTAAAAATTATTTGAGAGGTTTCATTTTCAACAAGAAGGGGACGAGAACAATGAAAATTATTAAGTTAGATAACGACCTAATCGATCATAAAGGGATATTACTTTTAGCAAAAGGCAATAGAATTGTGCTATCAGATGAGAAATACTACAGATTACAAAGACTAGGTGTATTTGACCATAAAACCCTAATAGCTGATTATCCAAATGAAGAAGAAAGTCTGAATGTGTTAGATCATTTTCATAAAAATGTCAAGGAAGAGTTTGATGAAAGTCAAGAATTTTATGAAAGCCATAGTGTGGACGACACGATTGCTTATGAGGTACATGAGGATGAAGATGAAGATGTTATTAGAAGTTTTTTTGATAAAGGTAGAGAGGCTCCCCATTCAAAACAACGGATTGAGCGACAAAAGAAAGTAGAATATACATTATCTAAACTTGATACTACACAAGTGCATGCAAAAAAAGCAGCTCATTGCATCATAGATTTATCAAAAAAGCTGGATTTAAATGAAAAGTCTTTTAATAGAGCAACGGAAATTGTAATAGATATTACAAATAATTTTGAAAATGCAAAGTGGTATAATTACTATCTTACTTTAACAAATTATGTGGATTGGTTATTTTCTCATTCGATAAATGCAGCATTAATTAGTACAGCAATAGCCATCGAGATGAATTTTGACAATAGAAGAGTAAGACAAATTGCTTTAGGTGCAATATTGCATGATATTGGGTTGATTTTATTACCAAAAGAGATATTACTTAAACCTTGTGTTTTAAGTGATATGGAAAATGAAATTGTAAAACGACATTGTGAATTAGGATATGCTATGTTGCAAAATGCTA
>JBKEAS010000269.1:0-3525 GCA_047972635.1 Anaerotignum sp. | reverse complement strand
GCCACCTGTTATGACACAGAGGGAAAAGAATATATTGACATGACTAGCGGAATTGGTGTAAATTCTTTAGGGTTTTGCGATAACGCATGGATCAATGCAGTCACCCACCAACTTCAAAAATTACAACATACTTCAAACTTATATTACACAACACCCTGTATCGAGGTGGCAGAACTTGTTTGTAAAAAAAGTGGTATGAAAAAAATGTTTTTTGCAAACAGCGGTGCCGAGGCAAACGAAGGCGTTATTAAGGCTGCAAGAAAATACAGCTTTAACAAATACGGAAACAACAGAACTAAAATTGTTTCTTTGGAAAATTCCTTCCATGGCAGAACCATGGCTTCCCTTTCCGCAACAGGTCAGGATAGCTATCACAACTATTTCTTCCCTTTTGTTGAAGGGTTCGTATTTGCAAAAGCCAATGACTTGGAAGATACATTTTCTAAATTAACCGACGACGTTTGTGCAATTATGATGGAAATGGTACAAGGCGAAGGCGGTGTCCTTCCTTTGGATTATGAATATGTAAAAGCTGTCTATGATGTTTGTCAACAAAAAGATATCCTTTTTATTGTAGATGAAGTACAAACAGGCATTGGCAGAACCGGTACATTCTTTAGCTATCAGCAGTTTGACATCGCACCCGACTTAGTTTCTTGCGCTAAGGGTCTTGGCGGTGGATTGCCTATTGGTGGTGTATTATTTAATGAAAAAACACAAAACTGTCTTGTTGCAGGCGACCATGGCTCAACATTCGGCGGAAACCCCGTTGTATGTGCAGGGTCTATTGAAATTTTAAACCGTTTGGATGAAACGCTTCTAAACGAAGTAACAACAAAAGGTGCATTTTTAAAAAAACAGATCTCCGCTATGCCCCATGTCACCGACGTAGTCGGGATGGGCATGATGCTTGGTGTTACACTTGATGTAGATGCCAAAGAGGTTATGAATAAATGTTTGGAACGTGGTTTGATGGTGCTTTTGGCAAAATCGAAAGTTAGGCTCTTACCCCCTTTGACTATCACAAGAGGGGAATTAGAAAAAGGGCTTACCATTTTAGCCGACGTTCTAAACAATATGGATTAATTTTGTATTGTTTTGCGAATGGGTTCACTCCAATTTTATCGTAAATATCAATCAAAACAATCACAATATAAAACTGCGTGTGAACGCAGTTTTATTACGGATATTGAGAAAATTTAAAAAACAGGTTAGACTATAAGTATTACCCATAGGTGATACCAAAAGAACAGGCAAAGGAGAGGTATACATTATGAAACATTTTTTAAAACTGTTAGATTATACACCACAAGAAATCATTGAGCTCTTGGACTTAGCAGACCAATTAAAAAAATATGTAAAAGAAGGAAAAGAACATCATTTTCTTAAAGGCAAAACTTTAGGTATGATTTTTGAAAAATCCTCTACCCGTACTCGTGTTTCCTTCGAAACAGGAATGTTTCAACTAGGCGGTCATGCTCTTTTTATTAGCTCAAAAGATACTCAAATTGGACGTGGAGAACCTACGCAAGATACTGCTCGTGTTTTGTCCCGCTACTTAGATGGAATTATGATCCGTACATTTGAACAAGAAGAAATAGAAACACTTGCAAAATATGGTTCTATCCCCATCATTAACGGTTTATCCGACTTTTGCCATCCTTGCCAAGTTATGGCTGACCTTCAAACCATCCGTGAACATAAGGGCAAATTAGAAGGGCTGAAATTATGCTATGTTGGCGATGGAAATAATATGGCAAACTCCCTAATCGTTGGCGGACTAAAAACAGGCATGACAGTAAGCATCGCTTGCCCTGACGGTTACAGACCAGACCCTATCATTTTGGACTTTGCAAAGGCATACGGCGACAAATTTATCTTAACCGATGATCCAAGCCTTGCAGCAAAACACGCAGACGTAGTCTTGACAGACGTGTGGGCTTCTATGGGTCAAGAAGAAGAACAAGCACTCCGTGCAAAGGCATTTGAGGGATACCAAGTCAACGCAAAACTCATGGCACAAGCAAACGAGGACTGCATGGTTTTACACTGCCTCCCTGCACACCGTGAAGAAGAAATCACCGCTGAAATTTTTGAAGCACACGCAACTGAAATCTTTGATGAGGCGGAAAACCGCCTACATGCACAAAAAGCAATTCTTGTTAAACTACTAGGTTGATTGGAGGTGTACGCATGAAGCAAGCATATTTAATTCTACAAAATGGTGCCATCTTTCCTGCAACACGTTTTGGTAAAGACAGCACCATCACAGCAGAATTGGTATTTACAACAGGAATGGAAGGATATTTAGAAACCTTAACCGACCCTAGCTACCATGGGCAAATTGTAGTACAAACTTTCCCACTTATCGGGAACTACGGCGTAATTAGCGAGGACTTTGAAAGCACTGCTCCTGCTCTTTCTGCATACGTCGTAAGAGATATTTGCCAACTTCCTTCAAATTTCAGAAGCGAATCTACCTTATCTGCCTACTTAGAAGAACAAGGTGTCATTGGGCTTTGTAATTTAGACACACGCCAATTGACAAAAATCATCCGTGAATACGGGGTAATGAATGCTGCCATTGTTGACGAAATCCCTGAAGATATGGAAGCATTTGCAAAAAATCTTGCAAGCGCCGCCCTAAGTAGCAGCATAGAACAAGTTACTTGCAAAGAAGCTTATGTAAAAAATCCAGATGGCAAAAACCACGTGGTTCTTTGGGACTTTGGCTATAAGAAAAATATGGGCGATGAATTAATCAAACGTGATTGCAAACTAACCATTGTTCCTGCCCATACCACAGCCGAAGAAATTTTGAAATTAAACCCCGACGGGATTTTACTCTCAAACGGCCCTGGTGACCCATCTAATAATAAAAGTGTTATCGAAAACATTGGCAAGCTTTCCCAAAGCAATATCCCTATTTTCGGCATTTGCCTTGGTCACCAGATGCTTGCCTTAGCAAAGGGTGCAACCAGCACAAAATTGAAATACGGCCATCGTGGTGCCAACCAACCTGTACGCTACACACCTACGGGCAGGTTATATATCACTACGCAAAATCACGGCTATGCCATTGAGTCTGAGACATTACCCGCATCTTCTGTACTATCCTTTACTCATGTAAATGACGATACTTGCGAAGGTGTTGAATATACTGACATTCCTGCCTTTTCCGTTCAGTTTCACCCAGAAGCTTGCGGTGGACCTAAGGATACCAACTTTTTGTTTGACCAATTTATGTCTTTAATGGGAGGGAATAATAATGCCACTAAATAAAAATCTCAAACGTGTTATGATTATTGGTTCTGGCCCTATTGTCATTGGACAAGCGGCAGAATTTGACTATGCCGGCACACAAGCATGTCGTGCCTTAAAAGCCCTTGGTTTAGAGGTTATTTTAATTAACCCAAACCCTGCAACCATTATGACTGATAATGCCATTGCGGATAAGATTTATATTGAACCATTAAAAATTGATGTCATCAAACGAATTATCAAAAGCGAAAAACCCGATGGTTT
>JBKEAS010000266.1:0-3902 GCA_047972635.1 Anaerotignum sp. | reverse complement strand
ATGAAAATGTTTAATACCATTGAAGCGGAAAAAGACGGCGAAATTGTTGAAATTCCAATAGATAATGGTCAGATTGTTGAATTTGGTCAGGTTTTGGTTCGCATTCGCGAGGAGGCTTGAGATGAATCAAGAAGACATTAAGAAAATATTGCCACATAGAGACGCCATGCTTCTAGTTGATGAGGCGGAATTAAAAGATGGCGTTGCCTATGGGAAAAAGACTATCGTAGGTAACGAATGGTTTTTGCAGGGGCATTTTCCAGATAATCCGGTTGTGCCTGGTGTAATTCTTTGTGAAATTTTAGGGCAGTCTGCCTGCGTTTTGCTTGCAGATGAAAACGAAGCAGCAACGCCTTTTTTTACAGGGCTTGATAAAGTTCGATTTAAAAATAGCGTACGCCCTGGGGATGTCTTTGAAACACAGTGTAAGTTGATTAAAAGCAAAGGTGTGTTTTATTGGGCAGAAGGAAAAGGCTTTGTAGACGGAAAATTATGTGTTAGTGCAGAATTCTCTTTTGCATTGATAAAGGAGACTTGAGGATATGGTTACAAAAATTCTCGTGGCAAATCGTGGAGAAGTTGCGGTGCGAATTATTCGTGCTTGCAAAGAGATGGGGATAGAAACCGTAGCTGTTTATTCCGAGGCAGATCGAAATTCACTGCCGGTTGCACTAGCTGATGAGCGAATTTGTATCGGCGGAAAGAGTGCGGCGGAAAGTTACTTAAATCAAAAAAATATCATCAGTGCTGCTATGGCTTGCAACGCTGGTGCAATCCATGCTGGATATGGATTTCTTTCGGAAAATGCTGAATTTGCGGCACTTTGTGAAGCGAATAATATTGTTTTTATTGGGCCCAAAAGCCAAGTGATGGAAAGCATGGGGGACAAAGACCATGCACGTCGGCTGATGAAAGAGATTGGCGTTCCTGTTGTTCCCGGAACGGAGATTTTAAAAGATGTGAATGAAGCAAAAGCCTTGGCGGATGAAGTTGGTTTTCCGCTGTTGGTAAAGGCAACTGCCGGCGGTGGTGGAAAGGGTATTCGTGTGGTATCATCGAAAGATGAGCTTGAGAATGCGTTTTTGACAGCATCAGCAGAGGCGGAAAGTGCTTTTGGTAATGGGCAAGTTTTTTTGGAAAGATATCTAAATCGTGTTCGCCATGTTGAAATGCAGATTTTAGCAGATGATTTTGGCAATATGGTGTGTTTGGGTGAAAGAGATTGTTCCTTGCAGTTGAATAAGCAAAAAGTATTAGAGGAAACGCCAAGTCCCGTTATGACTGAAGAAATTCGTGAAAAGATGATGGAGGCTGCCCTTAAGGCGGCTAAGGCTGCAAACTATACGAATGCTGGAACTGTTGAATTTTTATTGGCACCCAATGGCGAATTTTATTTTATCGAAATGAACACACGTTTACAGGTAGAGCATCCCATTACTGAAGAGGTGAGTGATGTTGACATTGTAAAATGGCAAATTCGTATCGCTTGTCAAATTCCTTTGGATTTTAGACAAGAAGATATTCATTTAAAGGGTCATTCGATGGAGTGTCGTATCAATGCCAGATCGACAGGTAAGATTAATTTCCTTCATATTCCAGGAGGAGCAAGGGTGCATTTTGACACAGCCTTGGTTCAAGATTGCGAGGTTGTTCCTTTTTACGATTCTATGCTGGGCAAATTAATTGTTTTTGCCAATACCAGAGAGGATGCCATCCGAAAAATGGAATCAGCCTTATGTGAGATCGTAATTGAGGGCGTTGAAACAAATATAGAAGATCAGTTGAAATTAATTCGAAGTAAGACCTTTTGGCAAGGGAAATATGATACGCTCATCTTGCCTAAAATCTTAGCAGAAGGAAGTGAATAACTTGCACAATATTGTGGGTTTGTTTCGTAAATCTAAAAATGACTTGGAACAAGGGGGAATCACCCCTGTTGTTGAAGAAAAGATGCGGTGTCCGGTTTGTAAGTCCATAGAGACAAAACGGAAAATCGCTAAAAATAAAATGGTATGCCCAACTTGTGGAAATCATTTTCGTATTGGTGCAAGAACACGAATTAAAGTTCTTTGCGATAAAGGTACTTTTGAAGAGCTAATAACCGAGCTATCCACCAATGATCCGCTAAATTTTCCGGGGTATGATGCGAAATTGGAAAGCGGAAGAATGGGTTCTGGCGAGGACGAGGCAGTAATTTGTGGTCGTGGCGCCTTTCGCGGGCAAGCTTGTGCATTATTTTTTATGGACCCTCAGTTTATGATGGGTAGCATGGGCTCTGTGGTTGGCGAAAAACTGGCGAGGCTTTTTGAATATGCAGCAAATGAGAATTTGCCCGTTGTTGGCTTTACATCTTCTGGCGGTGCTAGAATGCAAGAAGGGATACTTTCTTTGATGCAGATGGCAAAGGTTAGTGGTGCTGTAGACTATCATAGCAAACGAGGCGGTTTATATATTACTGTACTAACAGATCCCACTACAGGTGGAGTTACAGCTAGTTTTGCTATGTTGGGTGATATTATTTTATCTGAGCCGAATGCAACCATAGGGTTTGCAGGGCGTAGGGTTATTGAGCAAACCACAAAGAAAAAATTGCCTGATGGTTTTCAAAAAGCAGAGTTTGTGCTAGAACATGGTTTTGTTGATGCAATCATACCAAGAACCCAGCTTAGAGATACGCTTTCGACCTTGTTGCGTCAGCACGCAATAAGAGAACATAGTATTGCGTTAGAGAATGCGGTGATAAAGGAAGAAGTTGCACAAATGAAACAAAATATGCTGTCACCCTATGAAAGGGTAGTGGCAGCAAGAGCACAAAATCGTCCAACTTCAAGAGAATATATTGAAAGATTGTTTACTGAACGAACAGAATTGCATGGAGACCGAAAATTTGCCGATGATAAAGCTGTGATTGGCGGGATTGGCGTATTGGGCCAGATGCCTGTTACTTTTGTTGGTATTGAAAGAGGTAGAAACTTAGACGAAAGAATTAAGTGCAACTTTGGCAGTCCTATGCCTGATGGATATCGCAAGGCATTACGCTTGATGAAACAAGCGGAAAAATTTAACCGTCCAATTATCTGCTTTGTGGATACAGCAGGAGCCTTTTGTGGCGAAGAAGCAGAAGAACGTGGACAGGGGCAGGCGATTGCGGATAACCTGATGCAGATGATGGCCATTACCGTACCAATCATTACCATTGTCATTGGTGAAGGAGGTAGCGGTGGTGCATTAGGGCTTTCTGTTGCAAATAAGGTATATATGTTAGAGAACGCTGTGTTTTCAGTTATCTCTCCCGAAGGATGTGCAAGCATATTATGGGGAGAAGCATCAGCGGAAGCATCGGCGGAGGCAGCAGCGTGTTTGTGTATTACTGCTGAGGATATGAAGCGTTTTGGTGTAGCGGAGCGTATTATAGCTGAGAAATTTGGGAATTTTGATGAAATGTGCGACGAGCTGAAAAAAACGCTAAGGGGAGATTTCAAGGACATATACAACCTTGCACCTCAAATAAGCGAAAAAAGATATGAAAGATTTCGCAAACTTGGTAGTTGGGACGAAGAAAAATAATAGAATGATTGCCGCCTTTTAAATTTATTTAAAAGGCGGCTTTTTTGTTCCTTTATCTTCTTTGATATTTAGAAGGCGGTTATAAGGCTGAAATTTTAAAATTCTAACGGAAATATTTCGATTTTTAGCAATTATTTTCGCTCTGGTCTATATAGTGTAGTAAGGTTGTTTTTAAAAACACAGAGATAAAGGGGTGAGAATGATGGGGATAAATTGGAAAATTAGATTTAAAAATCCATTGTTTTGGATGAGTCTTTTTGGTGTCATTTCTTGTACATTAGGAATTGAGCCGGACGAGTTGAAAACGTGGGCGATGGTATTGGAGGAAATAAAGT
>JBKEAS010000243.1:0-5123 GCA_047972635.1 Anaerotignum sp. | reverse complement strand
TTAAGGAGAATATACCCATGGACGAAAAAACACTGATCATATCTTGCGTTGAATACTTCAGCCATTTGAAAAATATCCCCGGAAACAAAGTATTTCAGTCCTTCCAGCAAAATGCTATCCTAGATCTACTCCAACAAAGCCATACCAATTTCCCCGAAATGGATTTGGACTTTTATGCCGGTATGGTTGATGGAATGCTTTTGCTAGAAAGCGATGCCAAAGAAAATGACTATGCGCATTATAAAGAACGTGCTTCCTTAATTCTAGAGGTTGTGTCTATGCTGATACAAAAAGATGACCTAACCTTGCTAGATGCTTGCACTACATATTATAAATCCGAAACAGCCAAAAAAGTGTCCGAGGATAGCAATGCATTTTATCAAAAATCCGCAGAAGAACTATATTCCTTACTACAAGCTGAATAAAGAAAATACCACAAAATATTTATGACATTCACCACAAAAGCCTTTCAAAGTCAGCACAATTACATATCAATTGGTAAAAAAATAAATTGTTCCATTTATTTTGGAACAAATTCCCTTTTGCTCCGTCTGATAAGTATACAGATAACATAAAACAATACTTAAATACGCATAAGGAGTGGATATTTATGAAGAAGAATTTTACAGTATTATTATTAAGTGGTACCTTAACTCTTGCAACGAGCGTACCTGCTCTGGCAACTTCCCACACATATCTAGAACCACCTGTGGTCACTTCAATAAAAACGACACAAGCCGTTTCCGATACTTTCCTATATTACGGAAGCGTTGAAAAAATAATTACCGACGATGCAGGCAAAGCAACAAGTCTCCTCTTAAATTCTGAACAACACGGAGAATACGTGATGAATATTACCTCCGACACCGTTTGGATTGATAGCGGAAACAAAGTTGCCGCAAACCCTTCCGATTTAAAAGTAGATGAGGGTATCTATGTAGTCTATGGTCCTACAAAAACAGCTTCCCTACCCCCACAATCTGAAGCAATTGCAGTTGTAACAAACCTTCCTCAAGATGTTGCATCAGCACAGTATTATGTGGTAAGCGAAATTACCCTAAACGAGGATAACAGCCTACAAGTCACAAACACAAACGGCAACACAACAACATTAACAACCGACACTACGGTGTCTTCCTATTTAACGAAAGATTTAAAAACAATTTATGATATCACCCCCGGCAGTGCAATTATGGTATGGGGAAATGGTAATTTGATAAACACTACAGAACAAGCTACCATTAGCCACATCATGTTATTGCCAGAAAAAGAAACTGCCTCTACCGAAATCCTGACCCGTTCAGACTTGGTTGCCATGTTATACGATGAAGCAGGCAAACCAGACGTTGATACAACCACAAACTTTACAGATGTAAACGACCAAGACGAAAATGCCGATGCAATCTATTGGGCAGCGAGCGAAAATCTTGTAAGCGGTTACACTGACGGTTCTTTTGGTGTAAATGATCCCTTGACGCTAGAACAGTTTATCACCATTGCATGGAGATATAACAACACACCAATGCTTATGGATTATAATGCTGTATTTACCCAATATGACGACGCAAAAGATATCTCCGGATATGCACGTCATGCGATGAACTGGGCACACCAAAAAGGAATTTTGGCAGACAAAGATGGTAACTTGCTTTCTCCAAAGGCTTCCATCACAAAAGGCGAAGCCGAAACCATGCTAAACTACCTAGCAAACCAAGTATAATATTACAATAATAAAAAGCTCCGCCAAATCAAATTTGGCGGAGCTTTTTTTATCATATCTCAATCTTTTTTATTCTTCTTCTTTTTCTACTGCTTTTATAAGGTCTTGGTTGATTTTCATTGCAAGCTCATCCAATTGTTTTTCATCAACCACATTTGGTGCATCTGTCATCGGACAAGAGGAGTCCTTTACCTTAGGGAAGGCAATAACATCACGAATACTTGTTGCACCACACATCAACATGATAATACGGTCAAGCCCAAACGCAAGCCCACCATGCGGAGGGACGCCATACTTAAAGGCATCTAGCAAGAAACCAAAACGCTCTTGTGCATCTTCTGGCGAAAAGCCCAATAATTCAAACATTTTCTGTTGAATATCTCTACGGTGTATTCTAATAGAACCGCCGCCTAACTCATATCCATTTAACACAATATCATACGCTTTTGCACGAACCGTTCCAGGATCTGTTTCAAGCAATTCCAAATCCTCGTCCATCGGCGCTGTAAATGGGTGATGTACTGCCACAAATCTGCCGCCTTCCTCGTCCCACTCTAACATAGGAAATTCTGTAACCCATAAAAAGCTAAAATCATCCGCCTTGGTTAGTTCTAACATCTTAGAAATTTCCAAACGCAAAGCTCCCAAAGAGTCAAAGACAACCTTATCAATATCAGCACAAATCAAAATCAAATCTCCAGGCTTGCCATCCATCTTATCCACAATTTCTTGCAATTTTTCTTCTGTAAAAAACTTTGCAATCTGTGATTTCAAGCTACCATCTTCGCCAACAGCAATCCAAGCCAAGCCTTTTGCACGGTATGTCTTTACAAATTCAACCAGACTATCTATTTTCTTTCTAGGGAAAGAACCGCAACCCGTCGCATTGATGGCACGCACACTACCACCTGCTTCTAAGGCAGATTGAAACACAACAAAATCTGTGCCTTTAACCACATCGGAAATATTAACCAATTCCATGCCAAAACGAACATCCGGCTTATCAGAACCAAAGCGTTCCATCGCCTCTTGGTAAGTCATTCTCTTTAATGGCAAAGGAATGTCTACATTTAAAATATCTTTGAATACCTTTTGCATCATTCTTTCGTTGATATCCATAATATCGTCGACATCAACAAAAGAAAGCTCCATATCCACCTGCGTAAATTCAGGCTGACGGTCTGCTCTTAAATCTTCGTCACGGAAACATTTTGCCACTTGGTAATAACGGTCCATACCCGCAACCATAAGCAACTGCTTATACAACTGAGGAGATTGAGGCAAGCCAAAGAAATTACCAGGGTGTACACGACTAGGCACCAAATAATCCCTTGCACCTTCTGGTGTGCTCTTGCCCAAGATAGGTGTTTCAATTTCTAAGAAAGTTTCTCCATCCAAGAAGTTTCTCATCACCTGAACCACCTTGTGTCTTAAAACCAAATTGCTCAATTGGCTTGGACGACGCAAATCCAAATAACGATATTTTAACTTCAAATCATCTTTTACCGTAATTGTATCTTCGATCTGGAAAGGTGTTGTTTCCGACTCAGATAAAATGCGAATTTCAGAAGCAATGATTTCAATTGTTCCTGTTTTCATATTTGGATTAATATTTTCCTTTGTTCTTGGAGCAACTTGTCCCTTCACAGCCAAAACAAATTCACTTCTTACGCTTTCCGCTTTTTCAAACAATTCTTTCTGTGCAACATTTCCATCAATTGCAACTTGAACCAACCCCGTTTTATCTCTTAAGGCAATAAAAATTAACTGTCCAAGATCACGACGACGTTGCACCCAACCCATAACAGTTACTTCCTTGCCAACCATACTTTCATTTACATTACAACACATACAGCTTCTTTTTAAGCCAGTCAATGCTTCACCCATTTTTAATATCTCCTTCAATCACAGATTTTTCTTTATCTATCATATCATTTTTAAAGAAAAAGTAAAGTTTTACTACAAAGTTTCCGTCCTTTTGTAATAATCAATCTATTTTTACATATATCTATATTTTTTTCATTTCCTTTTCTATGCAAATATGCTATACTGATTATAGCAATATTAAATATATTTTTTTTATATTTTTACTTAAACTTACACACATTTAACAAAAAAAAAACAGTTCCAACCACACATTTTAAACAATATAAATTCCTAAAACAGATCGGAGTGATTTACATGAACAAAAATATAGTTATTACAATTAGCCGTCAGTATGGCAGTGGTGGTCGTTTCATCGGGGAACAATTGGCAAAACGATTGGATATTCCCTTTTACGACAACGAATTGATCAATTTGGCAGCGGAAAAAACAGGACTTTCAAAGGAATTTTTCAAAAACGCCGAAGAAACTTCCACAAGCAACCTTCTTTTTTCCCTAACAGCCCTAACCCCAATGATGGATTCTTACGGATTGCCTCTAAACGAAAAAATTTTCCTTGTGCAATCTCAAATTGTCAAAGAAGTGGCGGAAAAAGGTAGCTGTGTCATTGTAGGGCGTTGTGCAGACTACATCCTCTCCGATATGGATAATTGTGTGAATGTCTTTTTGCAAGCAGACCTTAGCGACCGCGTGGAACGTGCAACCAAACACTATGGTCTGACAGACAAAAACATAGAAGCAGCCGTACTAAAAACCGACAAAAAACGTGCGAGCTATTATTCTTACTTTACAAACTTAAAATGGGGCAAATCAGATAACTATGATCTAATCCTAAACACTTCTCGCATGGACTTGGAACATATTGTTGACGTCATTGAAAAATATATTTCTTTAAGATAAATTTTCAAAAAAATACCTGCATTATAATTAATAAAAATTTATTATACCTAGTAAAACTTATTAACTATCAAGGAGGTAATTCTTATGTCTGAACAACAACAAACAGGTGCTTTTAAAAAAGATTTACGTAAGATTGATATCTGGTCGCTCGCCTTAGGTGCAATTATCGGATGGGGCTGTTTTGTAATGCCAGGTACCTCCTTCTTACCAAAAGCAGGACCTCTTGGTTCCATTTTGGGATTGATGCTTGGAGCAATCATTATGTGTATTATTTGTGTTAGTTATGGATATATGATTCGAAAATTCCCACTTTCTGGTGGTGAATTTGTCTATGCCGACACAGCATTTGGCAAAAAACATGCTTTTATTTGCGGTTGGTTCATTGTTTTGGCATACTGGTCACTTATTCCTTTAAACTCTACTGCTCTGGCTATGATCTCTCGCTATATCATACCAGGATCACCCTTACAATTTGGATATTTATACACCATTGCAGGATGGGATGTATACCTTGGCGAAATTGCTTTGGCGTATGCCTTTATCATCGGACTAGGCATTGTCAATATGCGTGGTATTAAAAGTGCCGGTTGGTTTCAAACCTTGGTCGCAGTTGCTTTGT
>JBKEAS010000234.1:0-2305 GCA_047972635.1 Anaerotignum sp. | reverse complement strand
ACAGGTGTTTTAGATACTTATGAAGAAAACGGTTATGAATATTATTACGTAGTAGCGGACGAACTAACAGTATTACAATAAAAAATAAGACCCCAAAATGGGGTCTTATTTTTTATTTATTATGCACCAAAGAACAATTTGATGTCCTCTTCTACTGTTCCAATACCAGCAATGCCAAAGTTTTCAACCAAAACATTCGCAACATTAGGAGAAAGGAATGCAGGCAATGTAGGGCCAAGGTGGATATCTTTTACACCAAGAGAAAGTAATGCCAACAAAACAATAACAGCCTTTTGTTCGTACCAAGCAATGTTGAAAATAATAGGAAGTTCATTGATATCTGCAAGACCAAATACTTCTTTCAGTTTCAGTGCAATCACTGCCAAAGAATAAGAGTCATTACACTGACCCGCATCAAGAACACGAGGAATTCCACCAATATCGCCTAGGTTTAACTTATTATATCTATATTTTGCACAACCAGCTGTCAAAATCACGGTATCACTTGGCAATGCTTGCGCAAAATCCGTATAATAATTTCTTGATGGGAAACGACCATCGCAGCCCGCCATTACAACAAACTTATTAATCGCACCAGTCTTTACTGCGTCAACAACTTTGTCTGCAAGTGCCATAACTTGGTTGTGTGCAAAACCACCAACAATTTCGCCTTTTTCAATTTCAACAGGTGCCGGACATTTCTTTGCATGTGCAATGATTGCAGAGAAATCCTTTTCGTCACCAATTTCACCTGGGATATGATTACATCCAGCAAATCCAGCACAACCAGTTGTATATAATCTGTCTTTGTAGCTATCCTTTGGAGGAACAATACAATTTGTTGTCATAAGAATAGGACCATTAAAGGTTTCAAATTCTTCTTTTTGTTTCCACCAAGCATTCCCATAGTTGCCTACAAAGTGAGGATATTTCTTAAATGCAGGATAGTAATGTGCTGGAAGCATTTCAGAGTGTGTATACACATCAACGCCTGTGCCTTCTGTTTGTTTCAAAAGCATTTCCATGTCTCTAAGGTCGTGACCGGAAACAAGAATACCAGGGTTTGAACCAACGCCAATATTTACCTTTGTCACTTCTGGATTACCATATGCACTTGTGTTGGCTCTATCTAAGAGCGCCATACCCTGCACGCCATATTTACCTGTTTCAAGTGTTAACGCTACCAATTCATTTACGCCTAAGTTGTCATCTAATGTGTCTGCCAACGCTCTTTGCATAAATTCATCCACTTCTACATCATCTTCCAGAAGTACATTTGCGTGTTTGCTATATGCAGAAAGACCTTTCAAGCCATAAGTCACCAATTCTCTTAAGCTTCTAACGTCCTCATTCTCAGTAGCAAGTACACCTACCTGTGCTGCTTTTTGGCTATATTCTGCTTCATCCAAAGAATGCCAAACTGCTGCATCGGGTAAATTGCTGTTGTCTTTCAACAAACCAAGTAATTCTTCTTTGGTTTTGATTGAATCTTTAATTCTTGCTACAATCGCTTCTTTATTAAAATTAGCGTTTGTTATTGTAATAAACAGATTTAAAGAAACCAAATGATTTAATTCCTTTGAAATTTCTTTGCCTTCCTTACGTAATCTTGTAGTAATTACAGAAATACCTTTTGTTACATACACAAGCAAGTCCTGCATCGCTGCAACGTCCGGGGTTTTACCACATACACCAACTTGAGTACAACCTGTGCAACCTGCTGTTTCTTGACATTGAAAGCAAAACATCTTATTTTCCATTTTTCTTTCCTCCATTCAAAAAAATATATGATTTATGGTTAAATTAGCTTCCGTTCATAAAAACATCATAACATCCATACTCAATAAATTCAGTAACATTTGTTACCAAACTAAAAGTTTTTTTGTATTTTTTCTAAGTTTAAAATATAGAATTTCTTCTTTTTTATTTCGATCAGTCCATCTTCCCTCATTTTCATCAATTCCCTTGAAAGTGAAGGCCTAGCTACATTTAAAAAGTCAGCAAGTTCTTCTCGGTTCATCCCAAGTTCTATTACGCCTTCTTTGGAAACATGGTTTAAAAACAACTTACAAATTTTTTGACGCAATGTTTGGCTAGAAACAATATCTAATTTTTGATTTAAAAAATATGCTTTTTTTGCTAATACAGAAAGCATATTTGAAATAAGCAATACATGAAACTTACAATTTCTCTCACAGTTATTATATAAATACTCCTTCGGCATACTCAAAATCACAGCATCTGTAACTGCAATGGCATAGTTATCATATGTTTTTTTATCAATAAACAAAAAAACCTCACCAAA
>JBKEAS010000169.1:0-1915 GCA_047972635.1 Anaerotignum sp. | reverse complement strand
TATTCCCTATGATATTTATGCTTGTTGCAACATTTAGTGCATTGCTTATCACATTTGTTAAAAATGTAAGCGCTTTATCAGCAGGCACCGGTAGTCTTTCTACAGAAGGCCTACAGCTTGTATTCATTGTTTTGTTAATTGCGTTGGCAATTGACTTAGCAATTGAAGGTTATCGCATTATTTTTGCCAAACAAAAACATTCACATTAATAATCACAAAAAGTATAGATGATTAAAGCCCCTTGAAAAATCAAGGGGCCTTTTTGCATTCAAATTTATAATTAATTTAAAAATATAATGCACACCGCATTGCCTTTATCTGTTTTTTGGGCTAAGCAAATCAATCTTCTACGCCACAGGATTTACGTGTACCATGCAATGTTTCACGTCTTGAAAGTGCTCTTCAATGGCATCATGCACGCCTTCGGCAATGTTGTGTGCCTCTTCAAGTGTTATTTTTCCATCCGCAGTAATTTCCACATCCACATATATTCTAGCTCCAAATAAACGCGTCTGCATTTGGTCAATCCCAACAACCCCTTCTTGTGATAAAATAATTTCTCTCATACATTTCGTAATTTCTGTATCGCAAGCAGTATCCATCATTTTGTCAATTGCATCCTTAAAAATATCGTATGCTGCCTTCACAATAAATACGCAAATAATCACACTTGCCAATGGATCGCAAATAGGATACCCCAACCTCGCCCCAATGATACCCACCATACTACCTATGGAAGATAACGAATCCGAACGGTGATGCCATGCATCCGCCATCAATGCCCCAGAATTAACCTTCTTTGCAGCATCTCTTGTATACCAGTACATTCCTTCTTTTACAATAATGGAAACAATCGCTGCAAGCAGTGCTAATATGCCAGGTACTTCCAGACTCATTTCTTCTGCATGAACGATTTTTTGCATTCCGCCATACCCAATCATAACGCCTGTCACACAAAGTATCATCGCAAGCAGTAATGCTGCAACACATTCTATACGTTCGTGCCCATATTGATGATTTTGGTCAGACTCTTTGGCTGACATCTTATAGCCTATGATAACAACAAGTGTGCTAAAGACATCAGAAGCCGAATGTATACCATCCGAAATCATTGCACCAGAATTTGCAACAATACCTGCAAAAACTTTTCCAATAGATAAGATCACGTTTACAACCATGCTGTTAGCGGATACCTTCATCACAATTTTTTCGTTTTCAACAACCATATTTCTTTTTTCCATTATAACCCCTCCAAATTAATTTATCATGTTAATCTATTCCAAAGGGAAAAATTTGTAAAAAAAAAACGCCCAAAGGAACACTTCTGTCCCACAGACGTTTTATCTGCTGCATTTTGCCCGGCCAACATGGTATAAACCATTGCCTGATCAGTCCTACAATTTTAATATAGAACATCTTGTTTTGTCAAGTCTTTCTATCAATAAATTCAAAAAAACCTATCACCTTTCGAAAAATAAAGTCCTATTGCTTTGACGCTATATCTTTGCAATAGGACTTTTTAAGCCATTCATAGTTCAATATGTTTTTTAAAATTACTCTTTAAAAAAATCTTTCATCTTTTCAGAAAAAGACTTTTTATCGTCTACTCCGTCTTTTGACGCCTCGTGTGACATATCGTCCTCTGCATAAAACTGGCGTAACAAACCTTTTTGTGTTTCGCTCAAATCGGTTGGTATTTTCACCTTTAGTGTCACAATCTGATTACCACGAGTTTTAGGATTTCGTAAATTAGGAATACCAACCCCACGCATGGTTATAACCGTTTCCGGTTGCGTGCCGGGCTTCACGCTATATTTTTGCTCACCGTCAATGGTTTTAATGACAATCTCGCCACCCAAAGCCGCTTGAACAAAAGAAATAGGTACATCACAATAAACATCAAAGCCTTTTCTAA
>JBKEAS010000151.1:0-8399 GCA_047972635.1 Anaerotignum sp. | reverse complement strand
TCGATAAAGCGAAATTCATGGCTACTCCAAAGGATGATTTCTTCGCAAAAACGGCTTAGGTGCATCATCAAAATAGAAAGGTCTGAAACCAATTCTACACAAAAGTCACGGTCGGAAACGCCATCCATGCTGTTTTGGGTGATTGCGGCAAAGCCAAGTTTGCCTGCTACAAATGCTCTATCCAACGGGTAAGTTGTGGTTGCCAACGCACCACTACCTAAAGGCAGTACATCGGTACGTTTAAAGCAATCAGCCAAGCGATCATAGTCACGTTTGAACATTTCGATATATGCCAATAAGTGATGTGCCAAGGTGACAGGCTGTGCTCTTTGCAAGTGGGTGTAGCCGGGCATAATGGTTTCTGTATGCTTTTCGGCTAAGGTATTTAACACCGTCATCAAATCCTTTAACAAAGATTGGATGGCTGCAATTTCTTTTTTTGTATACATACGGGTATCCAAAGCCACCTGATCGTTTCGGCTTCTACCTGTATGCAAACGCTTACCTACATCCCCAATACGGCCAATCAAAATGGACTCCAAGTTCATATGGATATCTTCTGCTTTTTCGTCAAAGCTGACTTTGCCCTGTTCGATATCCGCAAGGATTTCTTGTAATGTTTTGACAATTAGATCTGCATCTTCTTTTGGAATGATCCCTTGCTTGCCAAGCATTGTGGCATGAGCCATGCTACCTGTAATGTCTTCTTCATACATACGACTATCAAAGGAGATAGATGAGTGGAAATGGTCGGTAAAGCTATCGGTTGATTTTGTGAAGCGTCCGCCCCAAAGTTTCATAAAATACGCATCCTTTCTTTTGTGTGACAAAAAAATGAAAGAGACTTTGCCCCAAACCCAAACAAAACGGGTATGAGGCAAAGCCCCAAAAGGTCTCTCTTATTTATTTTCGTTGTTTTGCATCATCATTGCACGAACCTTTAAAGGTAAGCCGAAAAGGTTGATGAAACCATCAGCATCTTTATGGTTATACAACTCGCCTGTTGTAAAGCTTGCCATAGATTCGTTATAAAGGCTATAAGGAGAAGTAGAGCCTGCGGAGATGATATTACCTTTGTAAAGTTTCATCTTTACAGAACCAGTAACTGTAGCATTTGTAAAATCAAAGTATGCACTAAGTGCTTCTCTTAAAGGTGTGTACCATTCGCCACTATATACCAATTCGGTGAACTTATTGCTTGCTACTTCGTTAAATGCCTGTGTTTTTTTATCCAAGCAGAGGTATTCCAATTCATGGTGAGCAAAGTATAGAATTGCACCACCTGGTGTTTCATACACACCACGAGATTTCATACCAACAACGCGGTTTTCACAAATATCGGTGATACCAATGCCATTTTTACCGCCGATGTCATTCAATTTTGTAAGCAAAGCCACAGGATCCAATTTTTCGCCATTTACTGATACAGGAACGCCAGCTTCAAAATCAACCGTTACATATTCTGGTGTATCAGGTGCTTCTTCTGGCGATACGCCCATTTGTAAAATGTGCTTGTAGTTAGGTTCGTTTGCAGGGTCTTCTAGCTCCAAACCTTCGTGGCTTAAATGCCAGATGTTACGGTCGCGGCTATAAGAGTCATCTTTTTTAACTGGGAAAGGGATACCTCTTTCTTCTAAGTATGCCATTTCGTCTTCACGGCTTTCCATACCCCATGTGTCCAATCTCCAAGGAGCGATGATGTTTAATTCGGGTGCCAAAGCCTTAATTGTCAATTCAAAACGAACCTGATCGTTACCTTTGCCTGTTGCACCATGGCAGATTGCTGTTGCACCTTCTTGTTTTGCAATCTCAACCAATTTTTTTGCAATGATTGGTCTTGCCATAGAAGTACCTAATAGGTATTTGCCTTCGTAAACTGCATTTGCCTTGATACAAGGATAAATTGCATCGGTGATGAACTCCTCTGTCAAATCTGCAATATAAAGCTTGCTTGCGCCTGTACGCAGAGCTTTTTCTTCTAAGCCGTCTGTTTCTTTACCTTGTCCTACGTCGCCACAAACTGCAATAACTTCGGCATCATAGTTTTCTTTAAGCCAAGGGATAATAACGGAAGTATCAAGACCGCCAGAGTATGCTAAAACAATTTTTTCTTTCATAATGGATGTATCCTCCTTGAAGTTTTAAACGATTGTCAATTAATGAATAATATAAATTGATTATACATAAGTCGTTCATCAAATGCAATAGAAAATCAGAAAAATAAATAGTTTTATGTATGATTATTAAAATAATTCTGTGTATAGGCTGAGTTTCATTCGTTTTTTATAAATGAATAGGATAATTTAGGTATATTTATGCAAAGAAAAATGAAGAAACGAATGTATCGTTTTATGTATGCATCCATGTTTTGGGAAAATTCTATTTTCTTGGTATTTGTTTTATGTTATGATAGTTTAAAATAGTTTTATTACTTACGAAAGAAAATCACAAGGGAGTGTGTTACAGATGAAGATTTTAACATTTAAACGTGGTGGCAGAGTAGAAATTGGCGTACTTAAGGATGATGGAACTGAGGTTGTACCTGTAAACTACTTGGGATGTACTGCACACAACATGAACGAATTTTTAGATTTGATGACACCTGAAAAAGAAGGAAAACTAAAAAAGAACAAGGAATTGATGAAGGGGATCCCCATCAGAGATGTTAAAATTATTTCTCCAATTCCAGAACCTAGACAGGATTTGATTTGTTTGGGCATTAACTATTATGACCATGCAGAAGAAGCGGCTAAATTCCACGACGAAGCCTTTGGCGGAGAACGTCCAGTGCCAATTTATTTTTCTAAACGTGTTAATGTTGCAGTTGCGGATGAAGAAATGGTTGATGGACATTGGGATATTGTGGACAGTTTGGATTATGAGGTTGAACTGGGCGTAATTATTGGCAAAGATGCCAAAAATGTTGCCCCAAAAGATGCTTTTGATTATGTATTTGGGTATACTATTATTAATGACTTTAGTGCTAGAAATTTACAGACTGCACACAAGCAGTGGTATTTCGGCAAGAGTTTAGATGACTTTACAGCTATGGGGCCTGTTTTGGTTTCTAAAACGGCATTTGAGAATCCACCCAAATTGGGCATTCGCTCTTATGTGAATGACGAATTAAGACAAGACAGCAACACATCTATGATGATTACAGGCATTGCACAGGTGATTAGTGAACTTTCGCAAGGAATGACGCTAAAGGCAGGCAGTATCATTGCCATGGGCACACCGGCAGGAGTTGGAATGGGGTTTGACCCTCCTAAGTTTTTACAAAAGGGTGACGTAGTTAGATGCGAAATTGACGGAATTGGTTCTATTACCAATTATATCAAATAAAAGATGTTTGCTTACAAAAGGTAAAAAAGGAGTGCGGCTTGTATCATGAATAAAATTAAAGTGATGAGTGTTTTCGGAACAAGGCCAGAGGCTATTAAAATGGCACCTCTTGTGAAAGAATTAGAAAAGAATGAGCAGATTGAAAGCATTGTTTGTGTGACGGCACAACATAGAGAAATGTTAGATCAAGTTTTGGAAATTTTTGGATTGCACCCTGACTATGACCTTGATATTATGCAGACACGCCAGACTTTATCGGGCATTACAACCCGTGCATTGGTAGGTTTACAAGAAATTATAGAAAAAGAAAAGCCGGATCTCGTTTTGGTTCATGGAGATACCTCGACTACCTTTGCCGGAGCCTTGGCTGCATATTATAACCAAACCAAGGTGGGACATGTTGAGGCAGGGTTAAGGACTTATGACAAGTATCAGCCTTTTCCAGAGGAAATGAACCGTAGACTAACGGGTGCGTTGACAGATTTACATTTTGCACCCACATCTTTGGCAAAAGAGCATCTTCTCAAAGAGAATGTTCCACAAAGTGACATCTTTGTTACAGGCAATACCGTCATTGATGCATTGGCACATACCATCAAAGAGGAATATACATTTTCGGTGGAAGAATTAAACCAGATTGATTTTCAAAATAAACGTGTTATTGCCATGACTGCACATAGGAGAGAAAACCTTGGAGAGCCACTTGAAAATATTTGTCGTAGCGTGAAGCGACTGGTTGAGGAATATCCTGATGTGGAGATTGTTTATGCAGTTCATAAAAATCCAGCTGTTATGGAGCCGGTAAACAAAATTCTTGGACAAACAGAAAGAATTCACCTAACCGATCCGCTAGATTTAAAAGATATGCATAACTTAATGAGTCGTTCTTATTTGGTTTTGACTGATAGCGGTGGATTACAAGAAGAAGTGCCTTCTATGGGCAAGCCTGTTTTGGTTTTGCGAAATGTAACAGAACGCCCAGAAGGTGTGGAAGCGGGAACGCTAAAGCTTGTTGGGACTGATGAAAACGTGATTTATGCCACTGCGAAGGAACTTTTGGACGATGAGAGGGAATACGCAAAGATGGCACAGGCGAAAAATCCTTTTGGAGATGGCGAGGCTTCCAGACGAATTGTGGAAAATATTTTATTTGCGTTTGGTATGAGGGAAGAAAAACCCGATGAATATACTATTTATAGAAATTTTGATAAGAAGGGAGAGCGTAATATGAAAGATGAACGTATGGCAATTTTGAATATGCTAGAAAAAGGTATTATCAATGCACAGGAGGCAGAGCGTTTATTATTTGCACTGCAGACGGATAGAGGTATTCGCAAAGAAAAAATAACGAAAACCATGAATGAAGCATTCGATAAAGCGGGAGATGCGTTTCAGTCTGTTGCAAAGGTTGTGGGTACACAAGCTGAAAAAATTCAGCCAGCTGTAAGAGATGTGGCGACGAAGGTATCTTATAAGGCAGAGGAGCTTGAACCTACCGTTAGAAGTGCAACATTCCGTATGACGGAGATCATGGAAGGTTTTAAGGAAGATGTAAAAAATTACAAAGATAAGATCAAAGAAAAGAAAGCTTCCGGCCAAGAAGATTGGTATGAGGAAGATGATGAGATGGATGGAACAGATGGAACGGAAGAAAATATGACTTCCGAAGAAGAAGCGTATGCAAAAAATGTTGAGTCTGTATTGAATAATTTGCAAATGCAGTTAAGCCAGGTAGAGGATGCTGAAAATTTCTTAAAATCAGCTTTTGGCGATGCCAATTTGGATCTTTGGGAAGATGACGAAAAAGTGCAAGAAGCTGGTGAAGTAGCGGAAGAATTGGTAGAAGGCGATCTTGCAGAAGAAGATGTAGCCGAGGACGAGAAATAAGAAACGTATTTTTAAACGATAGCCACAATATTTTGTAGCTATCGTTTTTTTATTGACAAAGTTATCAAGTGTAGTGCAAGGAATGTGTATCTGTTTGGACTAGATTTTATTGTTATGTATGGAATTTATATAAGGAGCGTATATTTTTTAAGGTAAGGCAACCATATTGATGTTTGGTTTGCCTTACCTTAAAAGTTTGTTTTTTAAAAATTAGAATGTGTTTTTGGGCTAGTCCGATTTGATTATTTTGTAGTCAAATCGTCCATCAGATCGTCAATCACTTCTTCGGCTTTTACTGCCATTTTTTTGCCATTGTTCATCATTTTACGGTAGGTTCTTTGGTCTTGCATGAAATAAGAAATACCGGCTACGGCTGCAACGCCACCAACGATGAGTCCTGTTGAAAATTTTTTCATAAAAAAATCCCTCCTTTTTGCTTAGTATGTGAAAAAGGAAGATATTTATGCTATGAAAAATTATAAAAAAAACCCAGATATTCAATATTATAATAATCAATATCTGGGATGTTTTTTTATTCGCCTAAATCATGAAGGAAAAGGCCACTTCTTAATTTTGGCTCGAACCATGTGGATTTTGGAGGCATGGTAAGCCCTGCATCTGCCACATTCATCAATTCGTCCATAGAGGTTGGGTAGAGGGAGAAGGCGAGCGCCATTTCACCGCTATCTACACGCTTTTCAAGTTCTGCCAAACCACGGATACCGCCAACAAAGTCGATACGTTTATCGGTGCGAGGGTCGCCAATGGCAAGAAGCGGTTCTAGGACTTCTTTTTGCAAAATGGAAACGTCCAGACTCAACACGGGATCGTTTACGACAAAATCGTCTTTTGTCGTAACAACATACCATTTTCCTTCTAAATATAACCCAAACTGATGGGGTTTTTCGGGATGAAATTGACCTTGGTTTGCATAAGGAGTCACTTCAAATTTCTCGCCTAGTAATGTTAAAAATGCTTGGCTAGTATGCCCGTTTAGATCTTTTACCACACGGTTATAGTCTAAAATTTTAAGCTCATCGGCAGGAAAGAGCACCGAAAGGTAGTAATTAAATTCTTCCTCGCCTGTGTAGCCTTCTTTTTCTTCTCGCTTTTTTAAGCCAACCTTTACAGCTGAGGCATTACGATGGTGTCCATCGGCGATATATAAGTTTTTTACCTGGCGGAAGCAATCAATCAAAATGTCATTTTCGGTGTCGCTATCAATGACCCAAACGGTGTGGCCGATGCCGTCTTCTGATACAAAATCATATACAGGTGTATTGGACACTTTCCAACCTTCGATGATATCTTTTGCAGTTTCGTTGCTTTTATATGCCAAAAAGATTGGACCTGTGTTTGCATTTAAGGTATCTACATGGCGTATTCTATCTGCTTCTTTGTCGGCACGGGTTAGCTCGTGTTTTTTGATGGTACCGTCTAGGTATTCGTCAATGGAAGTGCAGGCAACAAGTCCTGTTTGGCTTACGCCATTCATCGTTAAGCGATAGATATACAAATTGGGCAACAAGTCTTGTGTAAAAATGCCTTGTGTAATCATATTTTCTAAATTTTCTTTTGCTTTTGCATAAACGAGATCGCTATAGGGATCTGTGTCTTTTGGCAGATCTATCTCCGCTTTATCAATATGCAAAAAGGAATGCGGTTTGTCTTTCACCATCTGTCTTGCTTCTTCGCTATTCATTACATCATAGGGCAATGCTGCCACTGCTTCGGCATAGGCTTCTACCGGTCTAATACTCATAAAAGGTCTAATGGTTGCCATGGTATATCCTCCTTATCTTAATATGCGTACACGGATGACGCTATTGATTGCATACAGGTCTTTGACTAGGTCGTCCTCATTTTCTGGCAAGGTATCGCAAACGATAATGTTGTATGCCAATTCGTTTTTTGAGTTATTGACCAGTTTATCAATGTTGATGCTATATTTGGTAAAAACAGCACCTAACTGGCCAATCATATTTACCATATTTTTATGGGAAACGGCAATACGTGGTTTTCCGTTATAAGGAACGGTACAGTTAGGGAAATTTACAGAATGCTTGATGTTTCCATAAAACAGGTAATCTCTGAGTTCTTCTGCAACCATAATGGCACAATTCTCCTCAGACTCAGGGGTCGATGCACCTAAGTGTGGGGTTGCCAGAATATTTTTATTGCCCAACAATTCTCTTTCGGGAAAATCTGTAACATAACGGGCGATGGTGCCATCTTCAATTGCTTTTAAGAGGGCAACATTATCAACTAAGCCGCCTCTTGCAAAGTTTAGCAAACGAGCACCTTTTTTTGTTTTCTGAAAGAGGTTTTCGTTGAAAGTGGCTTTTGTTTTCTCATTTAAAGGGATATGCAGCGTAATATAATCGCTTTTTGCAACAACGTCTTCGACGGACTCCGCCTTATCAACGGAAGGAGAAAGATGCCAAGCTGATTCTAATGAGAGGAAAGGATCATAACCAACGACATTCATACCCAAATCTAGGGCGGCATTGGCAACCAATACGCCGATGGCACCTAGGCCAATGACACCTAGGGTTTTGCCCAAAATTTCGGGACCTGTGAAGTTTTTCTTCCCTGCTTCGATATCTTTTTCTAGGGTTTGGCTTGTTGCGATGGACTCGGTCCAAGTAGCGCCTTCCACAACACGGCGAGAGGAAATAAAAAGACCTGTTAAAACCATCTCTTTGACGGCATTGGCATTTCCGCCGGGTGCGTTAAAAACAGGGATACCTTTTTGTGTGCATCGTTCAACAGGCACGTTATTTGTGCCTGCTCCTGCACGGGCAACTGCCAAGAGACCATCGTTTAATTCCATATTGTGCATATCAAAACTACGCAGGATAATACCTTCTGGATTTTCTGCATTATTATCAATTTCAAATTCTTTTTTTGCCAATTTATTTAGGCCCACAGGGGCGATATTATTTAATGTACGAATGGTAAACATGGTAGTCTCCTTACTTGTTTTCTTGTTCAAATTTTTTCATAAATGCGACCAAAGCCTCAATGCCTTCTACGGGCATAGCGTTATACATACTTGCACGCATACCACCCACACTACGATGGCCTTTTAGGTTTTCAAAGCCCAGTGCTTTTGCTTCTTTGATAAATTTTGCATCAAGTTCATCGCTTGGCAAAACAAAAGGTGC
>JBKEAS010000091.1:0-1554 GCA_047972635.1 Anaerotignum sp. | reverse complement strand
CTCATGCAAAGCTTTACACAACCAAAGCGCCTATAACAGCGGCAGATATCCTTAATGATATGGTGTTACCATTTCATGCAGAAAATGAGCTTCCTATCTTGCGTATACTGACGGATAGAGGCACGGAATATTGCGGGAATAAGGAACAACATGATTATCAGCTTTACTTAGCGGTTAATGATATTGAGCATACGAAAACAAAGGCAAAATCTCCCCAAACAAATGGTATTTGCGAGCGTTTTCACAAAACGATATTACAGGAGTTTTACCAAGTAACATTCCGTAAGAAAATATATGAAACCATTGAGGATTTACAAAAAGATCTTGACGCATGGTTGGTATATTATAACAATGAGCGTACCCATCAAGGAAAAATGTGCTGTGGAAGAACACCCATGGAAACAAAAATATTTAAACCAGATTTAATCTGACAATACTCTTAATTTAAGCTGGGAGACTGTCAGATCATATCGTAACTTCTACAATTTAGGAATAGATACATCTTCAATTTTTATATCAATCCCATTAACTTTAATGACTTGTTGTTCTTTATCATATAGTTTCCCACAAAAGTCATAGCCAAATTCATCGCTATCATGCTTGTTGATAAGATATTCTTTATTGAAGCTAATATATATGGAAGGAGTAAAGTTTGCCAGTAGTGGGCTTTTAACTTGATCTCCTTCTTTATAAAAGCATGGATGGCAAAAAGCAGTAATTTCTTCTATGTCGCCTTCTATAGTTACTGCTGCTTCCAGCCCTTCCATATCTAGCCATTTAATTCTTTTAACTATCATTTTTACCTTGATAGGGGTACATACCTTTTACAGCATCTTTCTCTGCTATTTTTTGCAGTAGGTTCTTTTCGTATTCTTGATATGAATTAAAAATCTCTATTTCTTTCTTTTCACGCTCATAAAGATTAAAAATAAAGTCGCTTTGAAAGACAAACTCTTTAAAGCCCATTCTAAGTGCAGGAATCATATATTCATAATATTTGTCGTCCACAATATTTTGTTCCTGTAAATAGGATTTTATATACCAATTTTTAGGTATTTTATAATCAATAGAAAATAACCAAGCGGGTACAAGGCTACCATATCCTCGTGACTCCAAAAAGTTAACTTTGCCATAAATATTAATCTCTATCCCATAAATAAAATATTTTTCACCTACATTGAAAAATCGTTGATAATCATTCATATCATCGTTCAAATTTCTTTTTAATTTTTCTCTTAATACACTATTTAAATCAGTAAACTGATTAACAACACATTCAACCTCAATGGGCGTAAAATCAGTCTTTGAACTTAAAGTCATCTACAGCTCCTGTTATACTATTTCTTACATAATGAATAACGGTTGTTTTACCAGTTTGTAAGGGGCTTGTTGCAAATTTCATCTAATTTGTAGTTTAGGGGCAATTATCTCATTAATATAGTCAATTTTTAGAATTCATTAACCTTTTGAATACCAAAGCACTGATTGATTAAATTATCCTGTTTACAAACATCCCATTTTTTGACAAAGCCCATCGACTTCCGTAGCCAAAGC